>VBLA01000128.1 GCA_005879245.1 Deltaproteobacteria bacterium | reverse complement strand
CGAGGTGGTACTTCACGTCGCCGTCGCCCGTCGCCTCCTTGGCGAGGAGCGTCCCCTCGAACTCGGAGAGGATCGTCTCGTAGGGCTTGCGGAGCACGTTGGCGAGCACGTTCAGGCGACCGCGGTGGGCCATCCCGAAGACCATCTCCTCGACACCCAGCGCCCCCCCGTCTTCGATGAGCGTGTCGAGGAGGGGGATCAACGCGTCGCTGCCCTCGAGTGAGAAGCGCTTCGCGGTCGGATAGCGGCCCTGGAGGAACTGCTCGAGTCCCTCGGCGAGGATCAGGTCGTGGAGGATGCGGACCCGCTCCTCGCGAGGCAGCTCGGGGTGGTTCGAGCCTGGCTCCATGCGCTCCTGGAGCCATTGCCGCTGCTCCTTGTCCTGGATGTCGAGGTACTCGACGCCGAGCGTCCCGCAGTAGGTCGCCTCGAGGCGCGCGATGAGCTCACGGAGAGGGGCGGCGGCGCAGCCGCGGAAGCTCGTGCACTCGACCACCCGTCCCAGGTCGGCTTCCGTGAAGCCCAGCTCCGCGGCCTCGAGAAGCGGATGACCGGCGGGCTTCGGCGCGAGCGGATTCAGATGCGCGACCAGGTGGCCGAGCTCGCGGTAGGAATGCACGAGGTCGGAGACCTCGAGTACGGCTTCCTGCTTGGCGGGTGCGACGACCGCCGCCGCGCCCCCATTGCGGTCGACCGCGAGCTCGAAGCCGGCGAAGAAGAGAGCCCACCCCTCGTCGACCGAGTTGGGATTCTCCTGATAGCGCCGATACTGCTCGGCGATGTAGTCCTTGTTGGCGAGCGCGACGCCGTCGAGAGCGCGCATTCCGTCCCTTTTAGCAGCGCACCGGACGGTGCTCCACCAGGGGCGCGGAGCGCGCCGGACCCCCGGGCGCGCACCGTTGAACAATCCTGAGCGGCGACCGTTCGAGCCTGTAGATATCGCTCTCCCGTCGGCAGGGGGGGGAAGGGCATGACGCAGGCGAACACGAGCCGACGACAGAAAACGAGCCCGCCACGCCGCCGCCTGATCGCGGTCGGGAAGCGGGTCGAGGGCCGCTGGCAGGTGCGCACCAGCCTCTGGCGCTACCTCGCGGCAACCGCGCTCTCCGCGCAGTGAGATTCCTCGTCCGCGTGCGGTAGCGTCGTGCGCGCTCATGCCGGTGCGCCGCTCCGGTCGAGCCGGGCGGCACGACGCTCGACGAACTCGAGCACGCGCGCTTCGAGGTTCGTGCCGTCCAGGCGATCGATCTCCTGGACGCCGGTCGGGCTGGTGACGTTGACCTCGGTCACGAAGCCGCCGATCACGTCGAGGCCGACGAAGTAGAGGCCGTCGGTCTCGAGCTGCGGCGCCATGCGACTGCAGATCTCGCGATCGCGGGCATCCACCTCCGCACGCTCGACGCGACCGCCGACGTGGATGTTGCCGCGGTGCTCGTCGTCGCGGGGGATCCGGCGGATCGCCCCGAGCGGCTCGCCGGCGAGGACGATGAGGCGCTTGTCGCCCGACTCGCGCACCGCGGGGAGATAGCGCTGCGCCATGACGAGGCGAGTGCCGTTCATCGTCGAGAGCTCGAGGATGGCGTTCAAGTTGCGGTCGGCCCGGTGCACGTGAAAGATACCCGCCCCACCGCAGCCGTCGAGCGGCTTGACGATCATCTCGCCGCCGAGACGCTCCATGAACGCCTTCAGGAGGGTCGACTCCGCACTCACCAGGCTCTCCGGGATGAGCGTCGGAAAGCGGAGCGCGTAGAGCTTCTCGTTCGCCTCCCGCAGCCCGCGCGGGTCGTTCACCACCAGCGTGATGCGCGGGTCGACCAGACCGATGAGCTGGGTGGCGAAGTAGTACGCGAGGTCGAAGGGTGGGTCCTTGCGCATGAAGACCACGTCGAACCAGCTGAGCGGCACGGTGCGGGCGTCCGACAGGGAATAGTGGACCGCGGCGCGCTGTACGCGGGCGCGCCGGACGCTCGCGTGAGGGGCCGCGCGCTCGACGAACAGGTCCGCGATCCCGCAGTGGTACTGCTCGTGGCCGCGGTGCTCGCCCTCCAGCATGAACGCGAAGGTCGTGTCCTGATCGACCAGGACCCGGGCGAGCGGGTCCATCACGTAGAGCAGGCGGAGCATGTGGGGGGATGCTAGCCTACTGCGTCAGTCGAGGACAGGTCGCCCCAGCGGTGCTGGCAGAGGGCGACCGCCGTGACGGCGGCCGTCTCCGCCCGGAGGATGCGCGGGGCGAGTCGGAAGGTGACGAAGCCGTGGGCGCACGCGTCGTCAACCTCCTCCGCCGCGAGGCCGCCCTCCGGACCCACCACCACGACCACCGCCGTCGCCCGCTCGGGCAGCGCCGCGAGCGCGCGCTCGGGCTCGGCTTCCCAGGCGAGCAGACGGAGCCCCGGCCAGGGATGACGAACCAGCTCGGGGAGGGAGCGCGGTGCATCGACGGCAGGGACCTGCGTGCGCCCTGACTGCTTGGCGGCGGCGACGGCGATCCGCTGCCAGCGGTCCGTGCGGCCGGTGGTCGTCACCGCGTGGCGAGAGGTGACGGGGGCGATGCGGCGGACGCCGAGCTCCGTCGCCTTCTCGACTACGAGGTCCATCTTCGCGCCCTTCAGCAGTGCCGGTGCGAGCGTCAGGTCGAGCGCCGACTCGCGGGCGGGACGCCGCGTGGCCAGCACGGCGGCTTCCGCGACCCGCGCCCCGAGATGCTCGACGCGCACGTCGTGCTCCTCGCCCCGTTCGTCGAAGACGACGAGCCGCGCGCCCACCCCGAGCCGGAGCGTTCGGAGGTGGCGCAGCTGGGCGCCGGTGATCCGGATGCGGAGCCCCATCGCCTGCGAGCTCGGGACGAAGAGACGGAGCACGCTAGGGCCGTTCCGCGTCGTCGCGGCACTCGGCACGGGGGGACGACGTCTCTCGCTCGAGCACGAGGGTCCGCCAGCCGTCCTCGCTGCTCCCCCCGGCGAGACGCCAGCCGCGGTAGGCGCGACTGACGGTGGCTGCCGTCGAAGGTTCCCCGGATGGCGCTCGCCGTCCCTGCCGCCAGGACCACGTGCGCTGCGCCGTTCTGGTCGAGGTTCACTCGCGCCACCGGCAGCACCCGAGGGTCGATGTCGAGCGCGACGACGCGGGGGACGCCGAGGCGTGCGAGCGCGAGCGCGAGGACGCCGGATCCGGTCCCGACGTCGAGTGCCGCGGCGGCCGGAGCGGCGGCGAGCGCGTGCTCGATCGCCTCGAGGCAGCCGCGTGTGGTTGCGTGCTGCCCGGTACCGAAGGCCATGCCGGGTTCGATGACGAGCACCTCCCGCTCGGGTGCGACCGGAACCTCCCAGGGCGGCGCGACGAGCAGCCGCTCGCCGACCCAGCGCGGGCGGTGGTGGCGGCGCGCGAGCGCGCTCCAGTCGACCTCGGGGAGCGCGATGGTCGTGAGCGCGCTCGGAACGGTCGCGAGATAGCGCGCGAGGACGGCCGCCAGGCGTGGCTCCTCGGCAGCGGGCACGTGCGCCTCGACGCAGACGCCGGCCTCGCCGGTTTCGGTGACCACCGCGGGCGCGCCCTCGGCCACCAGAAAGCTCGCGACCTCCTCGGCCACGGCGGGCGGCACGTCGACGCGCAGCGCGACCCAGTCCTGCCCGCTCACGCGAGGAGGTTTCGGCCTTTGACTCCGACCTGTCAACCGAGCAATGAGGACGTACCGTGCGGCCCCTCGTGATCGCGCATCGAGGTGCGAGCGGGACCTCGCCCGAGAACACCCTCGCCGCCTTCCGCCGGGCGGCAGAGCTCGGTGCCGACATGATCGAGCTCGACGTGCAGGTCACGCGCGACGGCGCGGTGGTCGTCATCCACGACTACACGCTCGAGCGCACGACCAGCGGGACGGGCCCGGTGCATGCGCACACGCTCGCCGACATCCGTCGGTTCGATGCGGGTGGTTGGTTCGATCCCGCTTTTCGCGGCGAACGGGTGCCGACGCTCGCCGAGACGTTCGCTGCCGTCGCGCTGCCCGTGAACGTCGAGCTCAAGCCCGTGGGTGCCGACGACCTCGAGGCCCGGGCGCTCGCGGTGGTCGAGGAGGCGGGCGCGCTCGAGCGGACGGTCTTCTCCTCCTTCGCGATGGATGCCCTCGAGCGGCTGCGGGCGCGGTCGGCGGCGGCTCGGCTTGCCGTCCTGTGGGAGACCGATCGCATCGGGGATGCGGTGGCGTGGGCGCGGCGCGTGGGTGCCA
Source organism: Deltaproteobacteria bacterium (assembly GCA_005879245.1). GTDB lineage: Bacteria > Desulfobacterota > Binatia > DP-6 > DP-6 > DP-23. The sequence goes on along the minus strand of VBLA01000128.1, from coordinate 8,255 downwards.
GAGCCTTGCACCTGCGCAAGGACGCCGCCACGCCTCGCACGCTGGAAATTGCGGCCGCTCAGCACCTGCCGGTTCGGGTCTGGACAGTGAATGATCAAGCGGAAATGGGGACGCTTGCGGCGGCCGGGGTGGAGGGGATCTTCACCGATTTCCCGGAGCGGTTCTTGCACCCCTCCGGCCGCGCCTGACGGCTCGCGTGCAGCGGGCAGGAGGCCGCGGTTGGCACTTCGCCTTGACTGACTACCGGTTTTGCTCAATGGTTGCGCCTTTCCCGGGGGGAGGCCTGTCCAGCGTCATTTCGGGCTCCTCCGCACGGGAAGGGGGTGAGTTCACGAGATGGCAGGGGTTCGGGTCAAGGAGAACGAGCCCATCGAGAGCGCTATCCGTCGCTTCAAGAAGCAATGCGAAAAGGCCGGCATCCTGGCCGAGCTACGGAAGCGCGAGCACTACGAGAAGCCGAGCGTGCGTCGGAAGCGGAAGGCCATGGCCGCGCGCAAGCGCGCCCTCCGACGCGCTGCTCGCGTGTAGATTCTCCGGCCCGCACGCTCCCCGCGCGCTCCGGCGCGCCCAGCCGCTCCGATCCCCGGGAACCCCGGTGGGATCGAGGAGGGGAGGCCGCGTGCGGTGCCGCATCGGCGCTTGTGGGTGGGGGGCCCTGGGCGCCGCCGGCGAGGCGGGTACGCGGAGGGTAGCCTGAACCAGGTCGACGCACTCCTCGCCGTCCTCCTTGTCCCGTTCGCGCTGCGAGGGTACTGGCGGGGCTTCTGTCGAGAGGGCTTCGGCCTGGCGGGCCTGTTGGGTGGCGTGCTGCTCGCCGCGGCGGTTGGCCTCAGCCTCGCCGACGCGCTGGTCGCGCGGCATCTCCTGCCCATGCTGGCTGCCGCACCGGCCGCCTATGCCGCGCTGTTTCTCGGGACGGTCGTCGTCGCGCATCTCCTTGGTGCGCTCACCGACCGGCTGGTGCGTGCGCTGCCGCTCGGCAGCCTGAACCGGACGGCCGGCGCGCTGGTCGGCGTGCTGCGGGGCGCGACCTTCCTCGGGTTCGGTCTCCTGCTCGTCGTGCGCTTCGCTCCCTCGTCGAGTCTCAGCGAGGTGGTCGCGGCCTCCACGCTCGGGCGCCCGCTCACCCGGCTCGCCGCGGGGGTCCTCCAGACGGGCCGCGGGCTCCTGGCGCGTCCGGGTGGCGAGCATGTCTGAGGGACGCGCGGGCGGACTCATCGCCGAGGAGGCGATCCGGCGAGTCCGCGAGCGAGCAAGCCTCACCGAGGTCGTCTCGGACGTCGTCACGCTGCGTCGCCGGGGGCGGAGCGCCGTGGGCCTCTGCCCGTTCCACGCCGAGAAGACTCCGTCCTTCACGGTCAGCGAGGAGCGCGGGTTCTTCCACTGCTTCGGTTGCGGGGTCCATGGCGACGTCTTTGCGTTCGTCATGCGGACCGAGTCGCTCGCGTTCCCGGAGGCGGTCCGGCGGGTCGCGGAACGTTTCGGGATTCCGGTCCCGGAGACGGTGGGTGCACGCGGGCGGACCGCGGAGCCGCTGGTTGCCGTCAACGCCGCTGCCGCAGCGTTTTTCCAGGCGGCGCTCGCTGGCCCGCTGGGCGCCGGGGCGCGTGACTACGTGCGGGAGCGGGGGCTCCGCGATGAGACGGTCCGCCGCTTCGGGCTCGGCTATGCCCCCGGCGCGGGCGACGTGCTGGCTCGCCACCTCCGCGCGAAGAACTTCCCGCTCGAGGACGCGATCACCGCTGGGCTTCTCCTGCGGCGTGACCGTGCCGAGGGTCCGGGCGGCGTCTTCGATCGCTTCCGCGATCGGCTGATGTTTCCGATCACGGACCCGAGCGGCAAGGTGGTGGCTTTCGGTGGGCGGGTTCTCCCCGGGAGACCAGCTACCGGCGACCCACCCCCCAAGTACCTCAACTCCCCCGAGTCGCCGCTCTTCCGGAAGGGACAGATGCTCTACGGCCTCTTCCAGGCGCGCGAGCCCATCCGTCGCGCAGGACGGGCGGTCGTGGTCGAGGGCTATCTGGACGCGATCGCCTGCGCGCAGGCCGGGGTCGAGGAGGTCGTCGCGCCGCTCGGCACGGCGCTCACCGTGGACCAGCTCCGCGTCCTCCGCCGCCTGAGCGAGGTGGTGATCGCCTGCTTCGACGGCGACCAGGCCGGACGCCGGGCGGCGGCACGGAGCTTTCCGGCCCTGCTCGAGGCGGGACTCTGGGGTCGGGGGGCATTCCTCCCCGCTGGCGAGGACCCCGACACCTTCGTGCGGGCGAAGGGACGCGAGGCGCTCGAGGCGTGCCTTGCGGCCGCCGAGCCGCTCGTCGAGGCGTACCTGGAGGAGCTCGCCGGACCGCGCCGAGACGCGGTCGGACGTCACGCCGAGGCGGCGAAGGAGGTGACTCGCATCCTCCGACGGGTGCGGAGCCCCTTCGAGCGGGATGCGCTGGCGCGCCTCGCAGCCGAGCGTCTCGGCGTTCGCGAGGAATCCCTGCGCGAGGAGGGGCGCCCGGAGCTCGCGTCTCCCGGACGCGAGGACGCCGCGAGGGCGCCGGAGGCCGCTGGCGGTCCCGAGGAGCTGCTGGTCGAGCTGATGGCCGCCGACCCGGAGGTTGCCAACCGCGTGCGCGTCGAGAACGTCATCCCCGATTTCGCTCATCCTCTTTGGCGACGGACCGCGGAGAGCCTGACGGCGATCGTCCACGACCCGGCCGCGGTGATCGACGTCGTACCGCCCCAGCTCCGGGATCGGGTGGCACGGCGTGTGCTCGGCGAGGAGGCGGAGGAGGATCGTGCCCGCGCGGTTGCCGACTGCATCGCTGCCATTCGTCGCCGCCGGCAGCGTGGAGAGACCCGCCGCCTCCGCGACGAGATCCGTGCTGCCGAGGCCCGTGGCGACGCCGCGGCATCCGCCGCCGCGGTTCGCGAGCTGCAACGTCTGATGGACCCAGATTCGACACAGAAAGCCCACAAGATAGGAGTCGACCGTGAGGACGAACCAGGCAGCGACTGAGCCGAAAGACCCGGGGCTCATGGCCCCGGACGCCGAGCTCCCGCCCGAGCCGCTCGAGGATGCCGTTTTGCTCGACGTGCTCGACCCTGACGAGGAGGAACTCGTCAGCACGGCGGAGGACGAGGACGAGGAGCCCGCGAGCGAGGAGACGGTGTCCGTTGGGGGGGGCGCCGATCCGGTCCGCATCTACCTCCGGCAGATGGGTGCGGTGGCCCTCCTCTCGCGTGAGGGCGAGGTGGAGATCGCCCAGCGCATCGAGGAAGGCGAGCGGGCGACGCTCCGCGCGCTGCTCACCACGCCGTATGCGCTCCGTTACGTGATGACGCTCGGCGAGCGGCTCCGCGCCGGGGAAGTGCGGCTCCGCGACCTCCTGCGGGACGAGGTAGAGGACGACGCTGAGGCACGCGGCGACACGGCCGAGGAGGATGAGCGGCAGCGGCGGCGATTCCTTGCCCAGCTCGCCCGGATTCGGCGGCTGGCGGAGGAGCATGCGCGAGGAGACCGTCGCCGTCGGGGGCCTGCCCGTCGTCGCGGCGGCAAGGCCGTCACCAGCCGGGCGGCTCTGGAAGAGAAGCTGGTGAAGGCATTCCGTGCCCTCGGCTTGAACCGGCGGGAGATCGCGCAGATTTCCTCCGACCTGACGTCGGCTCTCGAGCGCGTGGACATGATGAAGGCACGGCTGCACGCCGCCGAGCAGGTGAGTGGCAAGCGCATCGCCGACCTGCTGCGGCTCGTGAAGGTGGGTGACGGTCCCACGCCCGAGGAGCCCTCGCAGAACGCTGCGGCCGTCGCGCTGATGCGGGACCGAGGCATGTGCGCCGAGGATGTCGTGGCACTCGCCGAGTCGGTGCGGGACGCCCGGCGAGAGCTGCGCGACATCGAGCGCGGAATCGCGATGTCGCCCGCCGTGCTACAACGCGCGGTGGCGGACATCCGCGCCGCCGATCGACGGGCGCGGATAGCCAAGCAGGAGCTCATCGAGGCGAATCTCCGCCTCGTCGTGTCGATCGCGAAGAAGTACGTGAACCGGGGTCTACAGCTCCTCGATCTCGTCCAGGAGGGCAACCTCGGCCTCATGCGCGCCGTCGACAAGTTCGAGTATCGCCGGGGCTACAAGTTCTCCACCTATGCGACCTGGTGGATTCGGCAGGCCATCACCCGCGCCATCGCCGACCAGGCGCGGACCATCCGGATCCCGGTCCACATGGTCGAGACCCTGAACAAGCTCGTTCGTACCTCGCGCGGCCTGGTCCAGGAGCTGGGTCGGGAGCCGACGGCCGAAGAGATCGCCAACCGCATGGAGATACCGCTCGACAAGGTCCGCCGTGTGATGCGGATCGCGAAGGAGCCGATCTCGCTCGAGACGCCCGTCGGCGAGGAGGAGGACACCCACCTCGGTGACTTCATCGAGGACCACTCGATGGTCCCCCCCGCCGAGGCCGTCATGGCGATCAGCCTGCAGGAACAGACGAGGAAAGTCCTCGCGACCCTGACGCCGCGCGAGGAGCAGGTGCTCCGCCTGCGCTTCGGCATCGGTGAGCGCTCGGACCACACCCTCGAAGAGGTGGGCACGCGGTTCGCGGTGACGCGCGAGCGTATCCGGCAGATCGAGGCGAAGGCGCTGCGCAAGCTGCGCCACCCGACTCGCGCGCGACGTCTCAAGGGGTTCACGGAGGGCTGAGGAGCGAGCCGAGGCCGCGGTCCCGGGAGCCGGGGCGCCGGCTCCGCTTCGATTCGCGCCGCCGCGCACCGCGCCTCGGATAGACCGTCGCGTTCGGCGCTCATAGGCGCTCCGCCGGCGCCCCGGCTCCCGGGACGTGCCGTCGCAGTTCGCGCTGCGCGACCGCCGCACGGTGCGGCTGCGCCGGCTGATGTGACGCGCTCCTCTTCGCGCGTCTCGCTTCGCCGCACAGCCCGAAATGCGTCCTCACGAGTCGTCATACTTGCAGAAGGCTCCGTTCGGTGATTCATTCCCCATGGCGGGCCCATAGCTCAGGTGGTGAGAGCTGCCGGCTCATAACCGGTCGGTCGTGTGTTCGAATCACACTGGGCCCAACCGCGCAGCACCGAGACGGGGAGAGCGGACTTGGCGACCCAGATCGAGCTACTCGCGGACCTCCAGATCGTCGACCAGAGCCTGCGCGCGAAGACTCTCGAGGTGGCCGAGGGTGAAGCGCGCGCCGCCGCCCTGGAAGAGGCGATCCGTGCGCAGAACACCGCGGCCACGAAGGTACGCGAAGAAGTGGCGGGGCTGGCGGCGAAGCAGCGCGACCTCGAGGCCCGTCTAACGGCGGCCGAGACGAAGATGAAGGACCGTCGCATGCGGATCACGCGCATCCGCAACGACAAGGAGCTCGGACTCGCAAAGCGGGAGATCGACCTGCTGAAGGAGGAGACGAGTACGGTCGAGACCGAGCTCGTGTCGATCATGGAGGAGGGGGAGACGGCCAGCGCGCGGCTGACCGGGCTGGAGACCGAGCTGGCGCGCCTGACGACCACGCGCGACGGGGAGGCGGCGGACCAGCGAGAGAAATTCGCCCGTTTGGCGGCCGAGATCGAGCGCGAGCGAGCCAGGCGCAGCGAGCTGGTACAGACGGTCGACTCCGACCTCCGCCGCAAGTACGAGCTGATCTTCTCTCGCCGGGGTGGGGTGGCGGTCGTGGAGATCCGCGGGGGTATCTGTCAGGGCTGCCGGATGCGCGTACCGCCCCAGCTCTTCAACGAGATCCAGCGTAACCAGCATGTGATCCTCTGCCCGAGCTGCCAGCGCATCCTCTTCTGGCGGTCCGAGGGCGAGGAGGCCAGCAGGTGAAGGGAACGTGTCCGCCGGAGGAGGTCGAGCAACCGCCCGCCACGGCGTGGCGGGAGGAAAGTCCGGACTCCGCAGGGCAGGGTGGCCGCTAACGACGGCCCCGAGCGATCGGGGGAAAGTGCCACAGAAAGGAGTCCGCCCCGGGCCGTTGGTCCGGAGCAAGGGTGAAACGGCGAGGTAAGAGCTCGCCAGGCCCGCCCGTGAGGGCGGGCGCTCGGTAAACCCCACCCGGAGCAAGACCGCGTAGGAGGGAGGCCTGGCCTTTTGGCCTGGCGCGGATGGCCCGTCCGTTCCCTCGGGTCGGTCGCTCGATCCCCCGGGTAACCGGGGGGCCAGACGAATGGTTGCTGCTCCCGCGATCTGGGCGGGAGAACAGAATCCGGCTTACAGACCTCCTCCGGCGGCCGGCGCTTGCCCGGCCTCGAGCGGCATTCTTGACAGCCCGGGGCGCGTTCGTTACAAGCCCCCGACGGTGGGGCAAAGTGGGGTTGGATGGAAGAGGTGGTGTGGCAAGTGGGGCAATAGGACGGGTGGTAGCGGCGCTCCACGGTGGACGGGATGTTCCGCGGGCACTTCGAGCATACGGTGGACGACAAGGGGCGGGTGGCCATCCCGGCCCGCTTCCGCGAGGCGCTCTCCGGGCTCCAGGAAGAGCGCCTCGTCGTCACCAAGTACGCGATTCGCGGCGTGCGTTGCCTCGACGTCTATCCGCTCGCGGCCTGGCGACAGCTGGAGGTGCGTCTCCAGTCGCAGAAGCGCTTCGACCCGCGCCTCGTCAGCTTCCGCAATTACTACGTCTCGGGGGCCCACGAGTACCAGCTCGATGGGCAGGGGCGAATCCTCATTCCGCAGCACCTGCGGGAGTACGCCGGTCTCAAGCGCGACGTGGTCTTCACGGGTGACATCGAGAAGTTCCGCATCTGGGAAAAGGATGCTTGGCAGCAGGTCTTTGCCACCGACGAGCGGGCGTTCCTCGAGTATCCCGAGCGCTGGGGCGACCTCGACCTGTGAGCCGCAGTGATGTGAAGAGGGCGTGAAAGCCGGCCGCCGGGAGGCGGAGGAGAGGATGAACGGTGAAGGCGGCGACCGCGGCCAGCCAGCGCACGACAACCGGGGCGCCGCCAATGACGAGGGAGACGGACATCGGGCCGGTGGGCGCTGCCCATGTGCCGGTGATGGTTGGGGAGGTGGTGGAGTGGCTGCGCCCCCGGCCGGGTGCCCGTCTCGTCGACGCGACCGTCGGCCTCGGCGGGCACGCCGCCGCCCTGGTGGCCGGGGCGCCCGGTGCGCGCCTGCTCGGGGTCGATCGCGATCCGCGCGCGCTGGCGCGCGCCCGCGAGCGACTACTCCCTGCGGCTGACCGGGTCGTCCTGCGACATGGTGATTTCGCTCGTCTGCGTGCGATTCTTCCGGAAGTGGGCTGGGGCGAAGGAGCGGATGCCGTGCTGCTCGACCTCGGCGTGAGCTCCCTCCAGCTCGACGATCCCATGCGCGGATTCAGCTTCCGGGCGGCCGGACCGCTCGACATGCGCATGGATCCGGGGGAGGGGCGGGATGCGGCCGAGATCGTGAACACCTGGCCGGTGCAGGACCTGGCCCAGGCGATCTCGCGGTACGGGGAGGAGCCCCGCGCGCGGGCGGTGGCGCGCGCGATCGTGCGGGCCCGGCCCCTGCGTACGACCGAGGAGCTCGCTCGGGCGGTGGCCGGAGTGCTCGGACACGGGAAACCCCGTCGCGGGCCGGGGCCCGCCGGCTACCGGACGAATGCGACCCGGACCTTCCAGGCCATCCGAATCGCGGTGAACGAGGAACTCGATCGCCTGGAACGCTTTCTCGTCGACGGCTGGGCCGCCCTCCGCCCGGGAGGGCGTCTCGCGGTGCTCGCCTATCACTCGCTCGAGGACCGCCGGGTGAAGGACGCGTTCCGTCGCTGGGGAGCGAGCTGCCTCTGTCCGCCGGGCATGGTCGCCTGCGCGTGTGGCTGGAAGGCCAAGGTGCGCATCCTCACGCGGCGACCCCTCCGGCCGGCTCCGTCGGAGATCGCCCGCAACCCCCGCGCGCGCAGCGCTCGCCTGCGCGTCGTGGAGCGCCTCCGAGGGGCATGAGCGTCGCGAGCGGAGACGTCCGCCGGCTCACCGTCCGGCGGTCCCTGGTCGGTCGATCCGGGGAGAACAGGACGCTTCTGCGGGTCATGCGGGTCTGGCTCGTCCGCCGCGTCCTCTTTCTCGGAGCTCTGCTGATCGTCATCTGTCTCCTGCAGGTCTGTGTCGGCCTGCAGATCGATCACCTAGGCTACGACCTCTCGTTGGCACGGCAGATGGAGCTCCGTCTCGAGCACGAGCAGCGCGAGCTCGAGGTCGAGCTCGCCACGCTGCGTGATCCGCACCGGATCGCCGAGGTGGCTCGACGGCAGCTCGGCCTGAGCGAGGCCCGCAAGGG
>VBLA01000301.1 GCA_005879245.1 Deltaproteobacteria bacterium | reverse complement strand
GGGCGGAGGCGGCGCGATCGCGGCGCCGATCGTCCAGCAGATCCTGGCGCACTACTTCTCGCGGTCGCAGGGGCCGCCCGCCGAGCCGCCGCAGCAGGCCGCGGCCCCGGGCAGGGAGACACCGCATGCGTTTTGACCGGCGCTTGATCACGCACTTCGAGTGGCTCCTGCCGCTTCTCGTGCTTGCCGTGTGCGTGCTCGGGACCATGACGGTCTACAGCGCGACGCAGGCGACCGGCGAGCACGGGCCGTCGACCCTCACCACACGACAGGGTTTCTGGCTCGGTGCCGGGTGCCTCGGAATGTTCGCGGTACTGCTCTTCGACTATCGCCGGCTCGAGCCGGTCGCTCTGCTCGTCTACCTCATCGTGCTGGTCGGGGTGATCGCCGTTCCTTTCATCGGGCGTATCGGGGGCGGCTCTCGGCGGTGGATTCCCCTCGGACCCCTCTCGCTCCAGCCGTCGGAGTTCATGAAGCTCGCTCTCGTGCTCGCGCTTGCGAGCCACTTCTCTCGCACCCGGCCCGGCCCGCTAGGTCTCCGCGAGGCCATCGTCCCCCTCGTGCTGATGGCGATTCCCGCGGCCGCCATTCTGGCTCAGCCAGACCTCGGATCGGCCGCGATCGTCGGCATCGTGGCGTTCACGATGCTCCTCGTGGGCGGTGTGCGGCTCCGGTGGTTCGCAGCCCTCGGCGCGCCGGTCATCGTGTTGGCGCCGATCATGTGGCGCCACCTGAAGGCGTACCAGCAGCGACGCATCCTCACCTTTCTCAATCCGGACATGGACCCGCTCGGGGCCGGCTACCACGTCATCCAGTCGAAGATCGCGGTCGGGTCGGGTATGTTGTGGGGCAAGGGCTTCCTGCAGGGCACCCAGAACCACCTGAACTTCCTTCCCGAGCAGCACACGGACTTCATCTTCTCGGTATTCGCGGAGGAGTGGGGGTTCGTGGGCACGATCCTCTTGACGACCCTCTACCTCGCGATCGTTCTCCGGTGCCTCTTGATCGCGTCCCATGCGCGGGATCGCTTCGGCGTGCTGCTCGTGCTGGGGATGGCGGGCATCATCTTCTGGCAGGCGGTCATCAACGTCGGGATGACGACCGGGCTCATGCCGGTGGTGGGCATACCCTTGCCCTTCTTCAGCTACGGCGGTTCGTCGCTCCTCTGCCTGCTCGTGGGCACCGGGCTGGCGATGAACGTCTCGATGAGACGCTACTACTTCTAGCGGTGATGGTACGCGGAGATGTCACCGCACCTCCGCGACGGACGCCGCGGTGGGTCTACGCGTGTCCGTTGACGACCTGATCGATGGCCTTCACGAGCTGCGCCTTGGGGACGGCGCCGACGATCTGCTCCTTCACCTGGCCGCCATGGAAGATGATGAGGTTCGGGATGCCGCGCACGCCGTACCGGGACGGGGTGCGGGGGTTGTCATCGACGTTCATCTTCAGGACCTTCAGCTTGCCTGCGTAGTCCTGGGCGATCTCCTGGACCACCGGCGCGATGGCCCGGCACGGCCCGCACCACGGAGCCCAGAAGTCGATGAGCACGGGCGTGCTGCTCTGCAGCACCTCTTGCTCGAACGAATCGTCGCCAACTGCCGTCACACTGGCCATGCGTCCTCCTGCGGGGGAGGATAGCAAAGGGCTACAGGTGACGGAAGGACGGATTCAGCTCGGCCGACGGGCGGGTGTCGCGAACCGTACGACCTGCGTCTTCCCGGACGCGATCTCGACGCGCCGCTCGACCGGCTCGGCACCCTCCGCGCGGACGACGAGCGTGTGGGCACCACGAGGCAGCGCGAGCCAGCGGTCGGCGAGGTTCTCTGCGCGGAGCCAGAAGCGGCCGTCGAGGTCGACCGCGGCGCCGTTCGGCACGCCGCGCAGCTGAACCAGCCCGTAGTTCGCCTGGCGCGCCTCCTCGGCCTCGTTCTCTTGGTTCTGCGGCGGCGCTTCCTCGGCTGCCGACCCCCCCGATTCCGGCGCCTCGGACGGATACGCGTACGGCGGCGGCGGTGGGTACGGGTAGTAGGGGTATGGATAGTACGAGTACGGATAGTACGGGTAGGGGTAGTAGTAGGGCACTACGAAGGGCGAAAATCCGAAGAAGAAGACGTGAGATCCGAAGCCGTGGTGGACGCCGATGGGTCCATGACCGGGATGTCCGTGGAAGGCGCCGCCGTGGAACGTCCCACCATGAAAACCGCCCATCGGCCGTGCCTGGGCCCCGGGGGCCAGGAGGAGAACGGCGCCGGCGGCGGCAATCGCGAGACCGCGACGCTTCATGTCTTGTCCCCGGGCGGAGGCGGTGGCGGCTCCACGCCGCCCCGCGCGCCATAGGCGACCGTCCGGCTGAACACCTCGATCGGCGCGACGATGAGGTAGTAGAAGCCGTAACGGACCACACGTGCGAGGGTGGCGGGGGGGGCGACGGAGGATACGGCGGGGCTGGCTCGGGCTGGCCCGCGGCTACGGACGCCGCCATTACGAACGCAACCAGAGCCCCGATGAGGGTGGCGCGGAATCGTCCTCGGCGGAGAAGACGCGCCATGGGTCAGCGCAGGTGTCCTGGGACCCACACCCGGACGGGCCGGCCCGAGGGGTCCGAGCGGACCTCCCAGTGACCGGCGACCCAGCCCGGTGGAGGAACGTCCTCGACGGCGTAGGGGTACGGTGCTGGGTAGTAGGGGTAAGCGTAGGGATAGGGGATCGGATACGAGGGGAACCCCACGACGCCTCCCACGAAAACGCTCACGTGAGCGGCGGCCGGGGAGGCAGCCGCGGCCAATGCTGCCGTCAGGACGAGCACGAACGCCCCGCGGAGCCCTCTTCGTGCCATGCACCTGGCCATCAGCACCCCGGACAACACCGAGACGTGGCGGACGTTACGACCGGGCGCGCCGTTTTTTTCGGCGGCGGTGGCGACCTGCGGTCGGGCCCTGCTATGCGCCGCAGCGGGGCCGCATGGGGTGTGAAGAGACGTGCTCGGGAGGACGCCGCGATGATCGACGGACACTGGTTGTTCGAGCTCGTCGTGCACGTGAAGCTCGCCTCCGAGGCGATGATCGCCGCCGCGCGAAACCTGGCTGCGCTCGAACCGACCGACCCGACTGCTGCCGAGGCGCTCGCCTGGGTACGCACCGTGGACGGACTCAGCGCGATGAACCTCGAGCTCGGCTCGATGGAGCGCATCTTGCGCAGCGCGATGCGGGAGAGCCTCCCGCCTCGCGCGCGCAAGACGCGTGCGCTGGCCTCGTAGCGGCACGCGGGCGCGTGCCGCGTCCGGGCGCGACCGCACCGCCTCGCGCCCGTACGTACGAACACTGCCGAGGAGGGGAGTCGAACCCCTACACCCTTGCGGGCGGAGGATTTTGAGTCCTC
>VBLA01000300.1 GCA_005879245.1 Deltaproteobacteria bacterium | reverse complement strand
CGTCTTTTCGCTCGTGCCGCTCGGCTTCGCGCTCTCCATGCTCGAACGCTTCCAGCCGGGCGAGGCCGATTTCCAGCTCGTCGAGCGAGCCGCGTGGATTCCACAGTGGGGAATCGACTACCGCCTGGGCGTCGACGGCGTGAGCCTCTTTCTCGTGCTCCTCACCGCGCTCCTCGTTCCCATCGTCGTCCTGGCTTCGTGGGGCGATATCACGCGGCGGGTGAAGGAATTCTTCGCCTTCCTCCTCATCCTCGAGGTCGGGATGCTGGGGGCCTTCCTGGCGACCGATCTCTTTCTCTTCTACGTCTTCTGGGAACTCATGCTCGTCCCGATGTACTTCCTCATCGGGGTGTGGGGTGGGGCCCGCCGGGTCTACGCCGCGGTCAAGTTCGTGCTCTTCACGCTCGTCGGGAGCCTCCTCATGCTGGTCGCCATCCTCTACTGCGCCTGGCGGGTGCGGGTGGAAACCGGGCGCTTCGCCTTCGGGTACGAGCACTTCCTCGCCCTGCCGCTGAGCCCGCAGGAGCAGCTCTACCTCTTCGCGGCCTTCGCCCTGGCCTTCGCCATCAAGGTCCCGCTCTTCCCGCTCCACACCTGGTTGCCCGACGCGCACGTCGAGGCGCCGACCGGCGGCTCCGTCATCCTCGCCGGCGTGCTCCTCAAGATGGGGACGTACGGATTCCTCCGCTTCGCGCTGCCGCTCTTCCCCGCGGGAGCCGAGACGCTGGCACCCGTCGTGGTCACGCTCGCGGTCGTCGGCATCGTCTACGGCGCGCTGGTCGCAACCGTGCAACCGGACCTGAAGAAGCTCGTCGCATACTCGTCCGTCTCGCACCTCGGCTTCGTGATGCTGGGGCTCTTCGTCTTCAGCGAGACGGCCGCCGCCGGCAGCGTCTACCAGATGCTGAACCACGGGCTGTCGACGGGCGCGCTCTTCCTCCTGGTCGGCATGATCTACGAGCGCCGGCACACGCGGCTGATCGCGGACTTCGGCGGGCTCTGGGGCGCCATGCCCGTCTACGCGACCTTCTTCCTGGTCGCCATGCTCGCCTCGGTGGGTCTCCCCGGCCTGAACGGGTTCATCGGCGAGTTCCTGATCCTCCTCGGCGCTTTCGGGCCCCGGCCCTGGGCGACGGCCGTCGCAACGAGCGGAGTGGTGCTCGCGGCTCTCTACCTCCTCTGGATGTACCAGCGAGTTGTCTTCGGTCCGCTCACGCGTCCGGAGAATGCCAGCCTGCAGGACCTGAGCGCACGGGAGATCGCCCTCCTGGTGCCGGTCCTCGCTCTCTGCATCGTGATGGGCCTCTACCCCGCGCCCTTCTTCCGGCGGATGGAGCCCTCGATCAGCAAGATGCTGGCCCGCGTGCGCCCGCCCGCTGTCGTGGCGGTGATACCACCCGCGGAAGGGGCGCGACTGCCATGACGCCCATCGACGTCGCGCCCTTCGCCGGGCACTGGGAGGTCGCTCTCCCGGGCCTGATCGTCGCCGCGACGGCGATGCTCGTCATGGCGGCGGATCTCGTCGTCCGCGATCCGGACGCCGATGCCCTCCCGGTCCTCGGGATCGCCGGCCTCGCGGCCGCGGCCGCGGCGGCCGCCTGGCTCTGGGGCGCCGCGCCGGCCGCCGACGGCTTCGCGAGCACACTTCGCGCGGACCGCTACGCGCTCTTCTTCACCGTGCTGCTCTGCGTGGGCTCCATCCTGACGATCCTCATGTCGGTCGAGTTCCTGCGCGAGCACCCGCTGCCGCGCGGGGAGTATCTCGCGCTCGTGCTGCTCGCGACCGCGGGCATGATCTTCCTCGCCGCCGCCAACGACCTGGTCGTGCTCTTCCTGGCGCTCGAGATCATGTCGGTCGCCGTCTACGTGCTGACCGGGATGCTCCGCGCCGAGGCCCGTTCGACCGAGGCGGCGCTCAAGTATTTCCTGCTCGGCGCCTTCGCGACCGGCTTCCTCCTCTACGGGATCGCCTTCTTCTACGGCGCGGCGGGGAGCACGCGGCTCGGGGCGATCGCGGCCGCCGTGGCGCGCGACGGCGTGCGGCCGTTCACGATGCTCGGCCTCGCGCTCGTGCTGGTCGGCTTCGGCTTCAAGGTGGCGCTCGCGCCCTTCCACGTCTGGACGCCGGACGTCTACGAAGGGGCGCCGACCGCGATCACGGCGTTCATGGCGGTGGGCGTCAAGGCGGCGGCCTTCGCGGCGTTCGCGCGGGTTGTCCTGGCG
>VBLA01000299.1 GCA_005879245.1 Deltaproteobacteria bacterium | reverse complement strand
CCGCATGCTCGACCGCGCCAACCCGCTCAACCTCACCTGGCATTTGCAGCAGGAGGTCCCGGCGCCCGCGTTCGGCTGGGACGAGCTCCGCCGGACCTTCTGGATGATGAAGTTCCTCTACGACCTGGGCGACATCTACCGATTCTCGCAGAACTTCCTCGAGTGGTACTGGAATCCCGGCGACTGGGCGCCGGCGAAGCAGGCCTTCCTGCCCCGCCCGTGGGGTCTCCGCTTCTACGATCCGCTCACCAACCCGGTCGACGGCGGCTTCATCGCCGGCATCTGCGCGAACTCGTCGGTCCTGATCAAACAGGGTCCGAACAAGGATCAGCACAAGTGCACGACCCTGATGAACGGGACCAAGTTCCTCGAGAAGGGGAACTACTCTCGGAACCCGCTCGACAACAGCCAGGTGGGCATCCGCTACCACGGGATCGCGCCCTTCGGGCTCGAGTTCTCCTTCGTCTACTTCTACCAGCGCTGGGCGGGTGACGACGGCACCAACTTCGCGCCGCTCCGTGTCCTCCCCAAGAACGACAAGAACAACGCCCTCGCGGCCAAGCTCGAGTCGAAAGGCATCTTCCCCGGCGAGTACATCACGCCGTACGTCCACTCCATCGGCATGGCGGCGAACTACTCGGACGAGACGTACACGCAGACCGTGTTCCGCGCCGAGACGATCTACGATGTCGGCATCCCCATCTTCGACATCGCCAAGGAGACGGTCGCCGACCGGCCTGCCGTGCCGGGCATAACGAACAAGAACATGTGGAAGGGCATGATCGCCTTCGACCGGCCCACGTGGATCCGGGCGGTCAACAAGAAGACCACGGTCTTCCTGACCGGCCAGTTCTTCTTCCACTACATGATAGACAACCCGAGCTGCGAGCCGGAGCTCGTCGCCCAGTTCTCGAGCGCGAACAAGAAGAAGGTCGGCTCCTGCCTGGTCGGCGGCCTCGATCTGCCCTCGACCGCGCGCCTGGGAACGACGCCCGACTCCCCCGCCTTCCGCGACAAGATCCGCGACTGGGAGACGCTCTTCACCCTGGCGGCCTTCACCTTCTACCGCGGCGGCAGCATCGTGCCGGTGCTCGGCATGGCGGTCGACCCCACGAACCAGTTCAACATGGAGCCGTTCTGGACGGTCGACTACGTGATACGCGACGACTTCGTCGTGAACCTCGCCCAGCGCTACTTCGTGACCCCGCGGGGACGTGAAACGCCGATCTTCGAGACCTGGGGCCTCGCGGGCCTGAACTCGGGACGCTCGGAGACGAGCCTCCGCCTGACGTTCCAGTTCTAGCCGCTGCCGACCGCGCGATGATTGAAAGGGCGCGGGGGCCCCGTTAAACTCGGGCCCTCGCCCGATGCGTTTCAGCCCCAGCCGCCACCGCCTCGCGCTCGCCACGGCGCTCGTCGGCGTGGCGCTGAGCACCCTCACATTCGTCGTGCACCAGCGCATCGGTGCCGGCTACACGAGCTTCTGCAATCTCGGCGAGGTGGTGAACTGTGACGCCGTGCTCGGGAGCCGCTACGGACATCTGCTCGGTACGTCGGTCGCCGCCTGGGGCCTGGCGGCCTTCGCCGCGGGAGTGCTGCTCGCGCTTCCCGGCGCGCTGGGTCAGACGACGGCCGGCCTCGCGGATCTGGGGCTCCTGGGACTCGTCTCGGCCAGCCTCGGCTTCGCCTGCGTGCTCGCGGTGGCGGCCCTCGGCGTCCTCCATCGCGTCTGCCTCCTCTGCCTCGGCCTCGACCTGGTGATCCTCGTCTGGTTCGTGACCGTCCTGCCGCTCGCCACCCGCTTCGAGCCCGCCGCGGTCACGCAGTGGTGGCGGCGGCGCGCCATGGCGCGCTCGATCGCCGCGGCCGCGGCCCTCCTCGCCATCGCCGGCGGCACCTGGGCCGCGGTGCGGGCACCCGAGTCGCTCATCACGGTCGCGGAGATTCGCGAG
>VBLA01000298.1 GCA_005879245.1 Deltaproteobacteria bacterium | reverse complement strand
CGACGTGGTCATCCCGGGCGGCCCGTTCAGCTCCGGGAGCCAGAGTGGTTGGAAGATGAACAAGGCGGGCAACGCCTGGACGTACAAGAATCGGGCTGGCCTCATGGGGATCATCAAGGTGCTGGTGAAGACGGCCGGCGATACGCCGGGGTTCGTGAAGTTCGTCGTCGTCGGAAAGAACGGGAGCTTCCCGGTCACCCCGGCCGACCTTCCGCTGCACGCGTCGATGGCCCTCGATCCGCCGTCGAGCGTGGGGCTCTGCGGCGACGCGACCCACACCTGCACGTTCAACGCGAAAGGCAACACTCTCAACTGCGTGAGTCCGTGAAGGCATTCCTCGTCGGGGGGACGGCGAGCGGCGTTGGCAAGACGACCGTCACGCTCGCCCTCCTCGCGGCCCTTCGCGAGCGCGGGCTCCGCGTCCAGCCTTTCAAGGCGGGCCCGGATTTCATCGACCCGGGACACCACGAGGCCGTCTCCGGCGTCCCCTCCCGCACCCTCGACGGCTGGATGATCCCTCCCGAGGAGAATCGCCGGGTGTTCTGGCGGGCCGCGGGCGGGCGCGACGTGGCGATCGTCGAGGGGATGATGGGCCTCTTCGACGGGGTCGAGGGAGCGAGCGAGGAGGGGAGCAGCGCGGCGCTCGCGAAGGCCCTCGGTCTCCCCGTCGTGCTCGTGATCGACGCGGGGGGCGCGGTGCGGAGCGCGGCGGCCATGCTGCGCGGCTTTCGCGACTTCGACCCGGCGCTCCGACTCGCCGGCGTGATCTTCAACCGCGTCGGCGGCCCGGGTCATCTTGCCGATCTCACCGCTGCCGCGGCGCCACTCGGGTCCCGAAGCGATACGCCGTCTGGCGGCGCTCGCTCGCGATCGCCTCGACCTCCAGCGCCTGCTCGCCGAGACCGAGGTGCCGGAGCCACGCGCCGTCGCACCCGACTCCCGGACCGTGCAGCCCCGGCTCCGGGTCGCCGTGGCGCGGGACGCGGCCTTCGCCTTCTACTACCGCGAGAATCTGACGCGCCTCGCCGCCGCCGGCGCGGAGCTCGTCGACTGGAGCCCGCTCGCCGACGGCGCCCTGCCGCCGGGAACGCGCGCCGTCTACCTCGGCGGCGGGTATCCCGAGGTCCACGCGGCGAGGCTCGCGGCCAACGCGGCAGCCCGCATGGCCGTACGGACGTTCGCG
The DNA here is from genome assembly GCA_005879245.1 of Deltaproteobacteria bacterium. Taxonomy (GTDB): domain Bacteria; phylum Desulfobacterota; class Binatia; order DP-6; family DP-6; genus DP-23. The sequence goes on along the minus strand of VBLA01000298.1, from coordinate 4,085 downwards.
GAGGCCGGCGGCGTCGTCTACGCCGAGTGCGGAGGGCTCATGTATCTCGCCCGGACGCTCCGCACGCTCGACGGCATCGCGCACCCGATGTGCGGCGTGCTCCCGCTCGCGGTTCGCATGCGCCCGACGCTCGCCGCGCTCGGGTATGTCGAGGTGACGCTTGCCCTGGGCGAGGGCCCGGCGCTGGTCGCCCGGGGCCACCTGTTCCATCACTCCGAGCTCGAGGCCGAGGCGCCGCCCGAGCTCGCGACCGCCTACGAGGTGCGCGAGGCGCGGAGCCTTTCCCGCTGGCGCGAGGGCTACCGCGTCGGGCAGACGCTCGCGAGCTACGTGCACCTCCACTTCGCGAGCTGCCCGGAGCTGCCCGTCCGGCTGCTGACGCTCGCCGGGGACGTCCGTTGACACCCGGTGCCCGGCGAGGGAGAGCAGCGAGCATGCGGCGCGCACTCGCCGTGCTCCTGCTCGCCGGCTGCAGTGCGAGCAGCCCGGGGCCGGGGTCGAGCGGCCCGCCCGCCCGCGTCGTGTCGCTCGCGCCGTCGATCACGGAGATCGTCTACGCGCTCGGCGAGGGCGGGCGGCTGGTCGGGGTGTGTGCGCAGTGCGATCACCCACCCGAGGTCGCTCGGATACCGCGGGTCGGCGGCTACCTCACGCCGAGCGTCGAGGTGGTGCTCGCGACCCGCCCCGACCTCGTGATCGCGGTCCCCTCGCCCGGCAACCGCGAAGCGGTGCGGGCCCTCGAGCGGGTGGGCGTGCGGATGCTCGTGGTCCACGACCGCACGCTCGCGGATCTCTGGGCCTCGATCGCACAGGTGGCGGAGGCGCTCGGCGTCCCCGGGGCGGGCGAGCGGCTCGTCGCCGACGTGGCCGGGCGCCTCGATGCGGTACGGACGCGTGTCGCTGGACTGGCACCCCGCCGGGTGCTCGTGGTCGTCGGGCACAACCCGCTCATCGCGGTCGGCGGCGACAACCTGCAGGACGAGCTCGTCACGCTCGCTGGCGGCGTGAACGTGGCGGCGGACGCCGGGGCGACGTGGCCGACGCTCAGCCTCGAGCTCGTGGTCGCAAGGGCGCCCGAGGTGATCGTGGATGCGGCGATGGGGAGCGAGGCGACTGGTGAGGCGTTGTTCCAGGCGCTCCCGAACGTCCCCGCGGTGCGCGCCGGACGCGTCGTGCGGCTCGCGGGTGATACCCTGCTGCGGGCCGGGCCACGGGTGCCCGACGCGGCGGCAGCGCTCGCGGCCGCGATCCACCCGGAAGCCTTCCAGCCCGCACCCGCCGGGATGACGCCGCGCGCCGGGTGAGCGTGCGGGCGCCGTATCTCACGCCGGGCCGGCTCGCGGCCACCACCGCGGCGCTCGCCCTGCTGCTCCTCGCGTCGATCGTGGGGGCGGTGCTGGTCGGTCCCGTGCCGGCGAGCCTCTGGCGCGCCCTCGGTCAGGGCGGGACGTCGAGCGCCGATTACACGATCCTCTTCCGCACGCGCCTGCCCCGCGTGCTGCTCGGCGCGGTGGTGGGAGGGAGCCTCGGTGCGGCGGGCGCCGCCCTGCAGGCGCTCCTCCGGAACCCACTCGCCTGCCCGCACCTCCTCGGCATCTCCGGCGGCGCGGCGGTGGCGGGGGTGCTGGCGCTCCTGGCCGGCGCGGACGCGCTGTCGCCGCTCGTCCCGTTCGCGGCCTTTCTCGGTGCGATCGGCGCGATCGTCATCGTCACGCTCGGCGCGCGGGCCGATGGCCGCACGACGCCGCACGCGATCCTGCTGGTGGGCGTCGTGTTCAACGCGCTCGCCGCCGCGGCGCTGATGCTGGTCAACACGCTCTCGAGCTACCTCCAGGCACAGGGGGTGCTCTTCTGGATCATGGGATCGCTCTCGACGCAGAGCTACACCCTGGTGGCGGCGGCCGCTGCATACGCGGTCGCGGGTCTTGCCTGGCTCCTCCGGCACGCGCTCGACTTGAACCTCCTCGCCGCGGGCGAGGAGGGTGCCCTCCAGCTCGGGGTCGACGTCGAGCGCGCGCGCCGGGCGGTGTTCGTCGCAGCGTCGCTGCTGGTCGGCGCGGCGGTGTCGATGAGCGGCATGATCGGCTTCGTCGGCCTGATCGTTCCCCATCTGCTCCGCCTCCTGCTCGGGCCCGACCACCGCCTCCTCCTCCCCGCTTCCTTCCTCGGCGGCGGCGCCTTCCTCATCTGGGCCGACACGCTGGCGCGCACGATGCTCGGGCCCGCGCTACGGCGCGCGCCAGGTTCTCCGCACGGTCAGCCTCACGCTCCTGCCCGGGGAGATCCTCGGCGTGATCGGTCCGAACGGAAGCGGCAAGACGACGCTCGTCCGGCTCCTGTCGGGGGTCCTCGCGCCGAGCGCGGGCACCGTCCGGCTCGCGGGGCGACCCCTCACGGCCTACCGACGGCGCGAGGTTGCGCGCCGGCTCGCCGTCGTCCCCCAGGACCCCACCATCGACTTCCCGTTCACGGCGCTCGAGGTCGTCCTGATGGGTCGCGCGCCGCACCTCTCCGCGCTCGCCTTTCCGCGCGCGCGCGACCTCGCGCTCGCGCGCGAGGCCATGGCCCGACTCGAGGTGGCCGAGGTCGAGAGCCGTCCGCTCGATCGACTCTCCGGCGGCGAGCGCCAGCGCGTGCTGCTGGCGCGTGCCCTTGCCCAGGAGCCGGAGGTGCTTCTCCTCGACGAGCCCACCACTCACCTCGATCTGCGTCACCAGGCGGGGATCCACGACGTCGCGCGCGCCCTCGCGCGCGAGCACGGACATGCGGTGGTGTCGGTCCTCCACGATCTCAACCTGGCGGCGCTCTTCTGCGATCGGTTGGTGCTGCTGGCGGGCGGCATGGTCGTGGGGCAGGGGAGCCCGGAGGCCGTGCTCACCGTCGATGCCCTCCAGCAAGCTTACCAGACCCAAGTCTACGTCGGACGGAACGAGCGGACCGGCGCGCCGGTCGTGCTCCCGCTCCCCCGCCGGTAGGTCCGGAAGGGCACACCTCCGAGTCAGGGTGGCCCACAGTGTCGTGTCTTCCAGCACGGGGGGCGGCCTTTTGTGAGCCTCCCGCGTGGGCCGAGGCATGGCACCGTGCTTGCAGCACGAGGGGTAGGTTCGATCGACATGGCGACACTGATACCCCTCGCACCGGCCCCCCGACGAAGAGAGCTAGCCGCGTCGAGCGGCCGCTCGCGTCGCAAGGCGATCGATACGGTTGCCCGGGGTGGGTGGTTCGTCGCGGTCGACCGCAACGGCGAGCACGTCGTCGTGCGGCTTCCGCCGCGGGTCGAGCGGGGATCGTGACCGATCAGGCAGGCCCGACGGCCTGCCGCTTGGACACGGTGTTGCTGCCGGAATTCGGCACCCAGATGTGGGTGCCGTCGAACGCCACGGCGGCAGGTGTCTTGCCGACGCGGAAGCGTTCCACCACCCTGCCATCCAAGATCCGGAGCTCCGTCACCCGGTCGGTCCCGCTGTTCGCGACCCAGAGGTGAGGCCCGGCGACCGCGAGGCCTGCGGCACCGTCGTCGACGGCGAACGTGCCGATCACCACCCCGTCGCTCGGGCGCAGCTTCATCACGGATTTGCCGAAGAAGTTCGCGACCCAGACGTTCACACCGTCGAAGGCCACCCCGCCCGGCCCGTCGCCGACGGGAAAGGTGCCGAGGTTCGCGCCGTCACCGGCGCGGAGCTTCGTCACCTCGTTGCTGCCCGAGTTCGCGACCCAGACGTTGGCGCCGTCGAAGGCGATGCCTGACGGGTTGGCGCCGACCGCCACCGTGCCGAGTAGGGCCCCGTCGCTCGCCCTGAGGCGCGTGACGTCGCCGCTCCCGCGGTTCGTCACCCAGAGGCTCACTCCGTCGAAGACGATCCCGGCGGGCGCCTCACCGACGGGGAACGTCCCGAGCGGCTCGCCGTCCTCCGCCCGGAGCCTGGCCACGTCGTTGCTGCGGTTGTCGGTGACCCAGATGCTGGAACCGTCGAAGGCGATGCAGAGGGGACGCTTGCCGACCGCAAAGGTGCCGACCCGGGCGCCGTCGCTCGGCCGGAGCTTCGTCACCGTGTCGCTGAACTGATTCGCGATCCAGACGCTCG
>VBLA01000297.1 GCA_005879245.1 Deltaproteobacteria bacterium | reverse complement strand
GTGGTCCGGCACGACGTCGGAGGTCCGCAGGGCCCGCGCCCAGTGCGACGGCAGGCGGGCGAGCAGCGCGAGCCGCGCGGGGTCGGTCACGGCGAGGAGCCCCTCGCCTCCCGCCGTCCGCCAGCCGGTGCGGAGGCGAACGAGATTACCCGCGCCCGGCCAGGGGACCGACGCCGGGTTCACGATCTCGACCTGCGCCTCCACGCGTGCGCCCGGGCGCACCGCAGGCGGAAGGGCGACGGCGAGACGGACGGATCGGATCTCGCCCTGCCCTCCTGCATGCCCCCGCCGGTCCTGGCCACCGGGACACGCGAAGAGGGCATGGCCCCCATCCTCCTGGACGAGCGTCGCGCTGGCAGCGGCCGCGAAGCTCCCGGGGAATTCCCACTCCCCCTTGTGCACCAGGATCCAGCCGATGCCGGCGCGCTCGACGAGGGCCGTGAACGCCTCGGGCGTACGCGCCGCAGCCATCTGCTCGGCGAATGCGAGCCAGGGCCAGGGGTAGGTCCCCGTGAAGCAGAGGGTCGTCGGCTGCCAGTACGCGGCGGCTTCGAGCGTGCGCCGGGCGGCGGTCGCGGGTGGCAGCAGTACCGGCCAGTCGAGCACCGGCGCGCCGTCACCGCACTCCGCGAGCTCACGGACCACCTCCGAGGGCTCGCCCGTCGGCGACACCGGAGAGAGAGGGAATGGGCCCGCGTCCCACCGGAGGAGTGCGAGCACGATGGCCACGGCGGCGAGGCGCGTGACGAGCGACCGCCCGCGGAGCAGACGCGCGAACCCGGGACCGGCGGCCGCCGCCAGCCCGACCAGGGCAACCAAGACGTAGCGCTCCGGGGATCGCAGCCAGCCGAAGACGGGGAGCTCGGCGAGCCAGACGATGGGCAGCGGGATCGCCGCGAACGGAACGGGCATGAACCCCGGTCCAACGGCCAGCGCGAGACCGACCACGACGAGCGCGCCGATCCCGAGCGCGCGACTCCGATCGCGCCGGTCTCCCGCACGGAGGAGCGACCAGATCCCGATCGGCGCCAGGACGAGCGCGAGGCGGCCCGCGTCGAGCGGCAGCACGACGTCTCCGGGGCCCGGTGCCTGACGCACGAGACCTGCCACGCGAGCGAACCGGGCGCCGAGCTGGGCGAGGCTGGCCAGGGGATCGAGCGCGAAGAGGCTCGCCGCCTGCCGGCCGAGCGCCGCACCGAGCGGCTCGTCCGCCGGGAACACCACCGCCGACCCGTAGACATGGAAGAGGACGAGGAGCAGCGGGAGCGTCGCCACCGCGGCGAGCGGGAGGAGAGCCAGGCGGCGCCAGGGGCGGGGGCGCCCGAGACCGAGCACGTAGGCGGCTGTGAAGACGAGCATCGTGACCGCCGCGAATGCCGCCCCGTACACCGTCAGGACGACCTGCGAGACCAGCAGGAGACCGAGGAGCAGGATGCCCACCAGCGGTCGTCCCCAGAGGACGCCCTCGATGGCGAGCAGGAGGAGCGGGAAACAGAACGTCACGAGAACGTGCATCCACGCCCAGCAGGTGAGGCGAACGGGCGCGAAGGCGTAGATCGCCCCTGCGACCGCGCCGGCGAGCGCGTCGCCCGTCCAGCGGAGGACGAGGACGGCCATGGCGAGCGCGCAGAGGATGAACAACGTCAGGGTGAGCACGTGATAGGCCGAGATCACGTCCGGAACGGCGAGGCGGACGAGCGCGTAGAGCGGCCACAGCCCTAGCAGGTGCTCGACGGTCCCGAGCATCCGCGGAGCGGGATAGCAGAGGGTCGCGTCGAAGAACTCGCCGGGATGGAAGGGCAACACGTGCCGTCCCCACTCGAGGACGTACATCAGGAGGTACTGATCGAACGGGAAGACGAGCCCCCCGAGCGACCGGTCCAGTCGCAGGGCGAGCGGCCACGTCATCCAGAGCGCGACCAGCGCGAAGAACAGCGCGAGGGCCGCGACGGGTCCCAGCTTCCGGCGCAGCGTCGGCTCCTATCCGGGCCCGCCAGCGAGCCGCCACACGACGATGTTCGGCCCGGGCCGCCGCACGATCGCGAAGCCACGCAGCGGGATGAAGTTGGCGTCGATGGGGTCGAAGACCGCGCCGCCTCCGGCGTCGTCCGGATAGCCGATGAAGCGGGCCACGGGCACGGCGT
>VBLA01000296.1 GCA_005879245.1 Deltaproteobacteria bacterium | reverse complement strand
CGGAGTCCGAGAACGTCGTCTAGCCGCGGAACCGCGAGGAGCCGGTCGACGTCGTCGAGCGTCAGGTGCACCGGGAGCTTGCGGCGGGTCTTCGGCGTCGAGACGCCGAGGGTCGGGTCGGTCGTCAGGCGGTGGGTCTCCCGGAGGAAGCGGAAGAAGCCGCGCACGGCGGCGAGCTTGCGCGCGATGGAGCTGCGGTCGGCGACGCCGTCGAGCGTGCGGAGCCAGTGGCGGATCGCGTCGGCGCGGACGGCGGCGGGCGGTCCCGCCACGGTCAAGAACTGGCGTAGATCGGACAGGTAGGCGCGGATGGTGTGCGGCGAGGCGTGGCGCTCGGCGCGGAGGTGCGCGGCGTACTGCTCGAGCGCGGCCTTCTCCGCCGCGGCGGCCGTCCTTGTCGGCATGTGGAGGCGATGGTATCAAACCGGGTCCGCGCCGAACAAGTTGAGTCGTCCTGTGAGCATGTCGCTCAGCGTCGCCGCGCGCCTCGCGCTCGTGCTCGCGTCGGTCGTTCTTGGCTGCCGCCCGGACCCCTCCACTCCGCGCGGCACGGCCGAGCGCTTCCTCGATGCGCACTTCGTCCACATCGACCTGCCCGCGGCCCTCGAGTTCACCGCCGGCCTGGCACGGCACAAGGTGGAGGACGAGATTCGCCTGGTCGCGGGCCAGGCGATCGACGAGACGACGCGCAAGCCGTCCGTCCACTACCGGTTGCTCGAGGAGCGGCCGGACGGTGAGCAGGCGGTCAGCTTTCTCTATCGCGGCAACATCGCGGTCGAGGACGCGGAGAGCTTCGAGCGCCGCTGGCTGGTCACCGTGCGCCGCGACGAGGGTGGTTGGCGGGTGACCAATTATCAGGAGTTCGGTGGGTGAGGCCCCGGGGCGTCGACGGGTGAATCGCGGGCGGCGGATCGGGCTCGGGGTCGCGGGCGTCGGGCTTGCCGGCGTGGCGATCCTCGGGGGGCTCGCCATGCTGATCGCGGGACGTGGCGACACCCTTCTCGCCGCGGTCGGACGCGGGCTCGGGCGGCGGATCGAGGCGGAGCGCGTGACGCTCGGGGTCCTCGGCGGGCTCGCCGTCGTGCTGCGCGGCGTCCACATCGCCGACGATCCGGCGTTCGCGACGACGGCCCCCTTTCTCGTTGCCGAGCGGTTCGACATGCGCGTCGAGCTCCTTCCGCTCCTACGCCGCCGTCTGGTGGTGGACCGGATCACCATCGACGCGCCGATCGTGAATCTCATCCGGGACGCGACCGGCCATCTCAACATCGACTCGCTGGGGACGCGGGGCGAGCCGACCCACGCCGCGGACGCGAGCGAGGCGAAGAGCGCGGGGCCGCCGCTTCAGCTGCTCGCGCTCCGACTGCGAAACGGGACGATCCGCTACCGCGAGGGTGCGCCCGGCCGCACGTTGGTCCTCGAGGACATCGCCGTCGACGCTCGCGAACCGCACTTCGGTGGGCCGGTGCCGGTCTCGGTGCGAGCCCGGCTCGCGACCAGCGATCTCCACCTCGAGAACATTCTGAGTGAAGGCGTGCTCGACCTGGCCGGCGAGCAGCCGGCGTATCGGGGGACCATCGCGGCAGGTCCGGGCGCGCTCGGCCGCCTACCGTTCGAGAGTCTCACCGGTGAGATCGCGGCGAGCCCGCCGGTCGTAACCCTCGAGCGGGCGACGGTCCATCTCCTCGGCGGCACGACGAGCGGCCGCATGCGGCTCGCCAGCGGCGGAACCGACGCGGGGCTCACGGCGCGCGTCGAGGCGTCGGACCTCGACCTGTCGCAGCTTCCGGTGTCGGGGAATCGGCCCCATCCGGCTGGCAAGCTCGGACTCCAGGTCGACCTCGAGGGTCCCCCGCCGGGAGCGGCGGGATTCCGCGACGCACTCCGTGGCAACGGACGGTTCGACGTCGCCGACGGCCAGCTCGCGAGCATCCCGCTCGGCCACGCGCTGCGGGACCTGCTCGGCACCTTCCTCGGCGCGGGGGCGGCGGACCGTCTTCGCGCGCGCTACCCGGATCTGTTCGACGGCGATAACCTCCGCTTCAGCCGGCTCGGGGGATCGGGCCGCCTCGCCGGCGGCCGGATCCGATCGGACGACCTCATGCTCGCCGCCCCGAGCTACGAGGCGCGCGGCGCGGGCTCGCTCGGTCTCGACGGTAGTGTCGACGTCACGTTCCGCCTGGCCGCCTCCTCGGCCCTCACCGACGATATCCTCGGCCACTCGCGCGCGCGCGCGGTGCTGGTGGACGCGCGCGGGCAGCTCACGGTCCCGCTCCGGGTGGAGGGGCCTCTCCAGCACCCCCAGGTGACGCCCGAGCCCGAGTTCGCCGCCACCGTCGCGCGGGCGCTCCTCCCGAAGGGCAGCGTCGGAGAAGCGGTGGGCAGTGCGCTCGAGCAGTTGCTCGGCGGGAAGCACCGGCGATGATCCAGCTGCTCCATCTGCTCGCCGGCACGATCGGGCTCCGTCCGTACGTGTTCGTGTTCCTCGCCGTCTATCTCGTGGCCGCCGTCACGAAGATGGGTTGGCCGAAGACCGTCGCCTTAACCTTCCTTGCCTGGGCGATCGCGTATGCGGCCGAGTTCACCTCGACGCGCATCGGCTTCCCCTTTGGACTCTACGTCTACGTCGACACGACCCGCGACCGCGAGCTCTGGCTGGCGAACGTGCCTTTCTTCGACTCGCTCT
>VBLA01000466.1 GCA_005879245.1 Deltaproteobacteria bacterium | reverse complement strand
GGGTGGTCGACCATGGATCGGAGGGCTCGCACGCAGCATCCCGCCGGCACTCGGCGCGTGGGTGGCGATCGCCGCGGCGATGCCACCCCGCCGCCCGATGCCACGCCTGCCTTCGGAGCTGGTGCCGACGGGGAAGTCTCGCGGGACGGCCGTCCTGCTGACGGGCTGCCCGGCCGCCACGCTCTTCCCGTCGACGCAGCTCGCGGCCGCCCGCCTTCTCCAGCGCGCGGGCGTGCGCGTCGTCGTGCCGCCGGGTCAGCGCTGCTGCGGCGCGCTCGCTCTCCATCTCGGCGACGCTGCCGGAGCGCGGAGGCTCGCTCGTCACACGACGGCGACGCTTGCCGTCGGGCCCGCCGACTGGGTGGTGACGACGGCAGCCGGCTGCGGCGCGCTCGTCCGCGAGTACGATCACTTGCTCGTCGACCAGCCCCGGGTCCGCGAGCTGGCGCGCCGGACACACGACGCGCTCGAGCTCCTCGCCGACCTGGGGCTCCCGCCACCCGTCCATCCGCTCGCCCGTAGCGTCACGGTGCACGATCCCTGCCACCTCGCCCACGGCCAGGGCGTGCGGGTGGCTGTGCGTTCCCTCCTCGCGACGGTCCCCGGCGTGCGGCTCGTCGAGCTCGAGGACGCCGACGTCTGCTGCGGGAGCGCGGGTACCTACAACCTGACCCAGCCCCGCATGGCCCGCCGTCTCCTCGCGCGCAAGATCGAGCGCATCGCCGCGACCGGCGCCGACGTCGTGGCCGCGGCCAACCCCGGCTGCCTCCTCCAGATCCGCGCGGGCGTGATCACGCGCGGTCTCCCCGTTACCGTCGAGCACCCGCTCGACCTCCTCGCCGCTGCCCACGGTGTCGAATGGATGCGCTAGAAAGAATCCAAGTCGGTGCCCGTCATGCGCGGGCTACACCACCAGCCCGCCGTTCGGGGAGAGCACCTGGCCCGTGAAGTACGTGCCGCCCGGCCCCGCGAGGAAGAGCGCCGTCGCCGCCACCTCGCGCGGCTCGCCGAGACGGCCGACGAGCGTCTGCGTCGCGACGAGGGCGCTGTAGGCGGCGCGCTGCTCGCCCAGCACGTCGAGAATGGGCGTGTCGATGTAGCCGGGGGCGATCGCGTTCACCAGGATGCCGAGCGGGCTCACCTCGCGCGCCACCGCCTTCGTGAAGGCGATGATGCCGCCCTTCGCCGCCGAGTAGTGCGGCACGCTGGCGATCCCGGTGGTGCCCGCGATGCTCGCCATGTTGATGATCCGCCCGCTTCGACGCGGCTGCATCAGTGCCAGCGCCTCGCGCGTGCAGAAGAACGTCCCGTTCAGGTGAACCGCCAGCATGCGGGCCCAGCGCTCATCGCTCAGCCGCCGGGTGGCGTCGAGCGGGGTCGAGGCTCGGCCGGTCGTCGCGATCTCCTCGATCTGCCGTGCGATGCGTGCCTGCATGTCGGGATCGGCGTCGGCGTAGCCGGCGTTGTTGACGAGAACGTCGAGCCGACCATCGGTCGCGCGCGCGAAGTCTCCGAAGCAGGTGCGAACGGCCCCCGGATCCGCGACGTCGCCCAGCAGCGGGCCGCAGGCGAGCGCGGCGCTCAACCCGGCAAGCTCCTCCTGCAC
>VBLA01000465.1 GCA_005879245.1 Deltaproteobacteria bacterium | reverse complement strand
AAACGATCGAGCTCCTGAGCGCCCGCGGTGCGCGCGTTGGTCAGCAGGGTATGCGCCCGCTCTCCTTCAACTGTGTCCCCGAGGTGGGAAGTCTGCTCCCCGGCGGCGCCACCGCGCACGAACTCCAGGTCGTGGAGGAGACGCGGAAGGTGCTCGCCGAGCCGGACTTGGCGCTCAGCGTGACGGCCGTGCGGGTCCCGACCTTCTTCGGCCACGCCCTGAGCATCAACCTCGAAACCGAGGGGCCGCTCGGCGCCGCGCGGGCGGCCGAGATCCTGCGGGCCGCCCCGGGGGTCCTCCTGCACGACGACTTTCCGACGCCGGCCGAGGTGATCGGCACGGATTCCACCCACGTCGGTCGCCTGCGCGACGATCCAGTGGTCGAGCACGGTGTCGCCCTCTGGATCGCGTTCGACAGCGTGCGCAAGGGAGGGGCGCTGAACGCCCTCGCTATCGCCGAGATCCTGCTGCGCGAGTACGGATAGCGCCTCGTCATGCAGCTCCGGCTCACCGTGGAATACGAGGGCACGGCCTACCGGGGCTGGCAGCTCCAGCCGGACGGGCCGACCGTGCAGGCGGTCCTCGAGCAGGCGCTGTCGACCGCGCTGCGCGAGCGCGTGCGGGTGCGCGGCGCAGGACGGACGGACGCGGGGGTGCACGCCTGCGGGCAGATCGCGGCGGTGCGGGTGCGGGAGGTCCCAGCCGACCTCGAGCGACTCCAGAAGAGCCTCAACGCCCTCACCCCCGACGACGTCGCCGTGCGCGACATCACCGTGGTCGACGACGCCTTCGATCCTCGCCGTCACGCCCGGAGCCGGGTCTACGAGTACCGGATCTGGAACGTGGCCGCGCCGTCGCCCTTCTGGCGCCGGCACGCCTGGCACGTGCCGTCGCAGCTCGACGTCGCCGCGATGGACGAGGCGGCCCGGGTCCTGGAGGGGGAGCACGACTTCGCCAGCTTTCGCGCCGCCGACGCCGAGCCGGTGCGCTCGACGGTGCGCCGGGTTCTCGAGAGCAGCCTCCGGGTCGACGGTCGGCTGCTCGTGTACCGCGTCGAGGCGACGGCGTTCCTGAAGCACATGGTGCGGAACGTGGTCGGTACGCTCGTCGAGGTGGGCCGCGGCGAGCGCGTGGCCGGGACGTTCCGCGAGCTTCTCGCGGTGCGCGACCGGACGCGGGCGGGCGCCACCGCACCGGCGCACGGGCTCGTCCTCGTCAACGTCCGCTACTGATCGCTAGCGCGCGCGCCGCGCGCGCCAGGCGCGTAGACGTTCCGCGATCTCCTGCTCGCGACCCCGGTCGCTCGGCTCGTAGTATCGCCGATCCGCCAGCTCGGGCGGACGGTACTCCTGGTCCACGACCGCATTCTCGTAATCGTGCGGATAGAGGTACCCCGCGCCATAGCCGAGGCCCTTCATGAGCGGGGTCGGCGCGTTCCGCAGATGGAGCGGCACCGCGAGCGGCCCGGTCCGGCGCACCTCCTCGGTGGCGGCGAGGAGCGCGCGGTAGGCGGCGTTCGACTTGGGGCAGGTGGCGAGGAAGGTGACGGCCTGTGCGAGCGGGATGCGCCCTTCCGGCAGCCCGACGAAGTGGACGGCTTCCTTGGCGGCGACCGCCACCTGGAGCGCCTGCGGCTCCGCGTTCCCCACGTCCTCGGCCGCGAAGATGACCATGCGGCGCGCGATGAAGAGCGGGTCCTCTCCCGCCTCGAGCATGCGCGTCATCCAGTAGAGCGCTGCATCCGGATCACCGCCGCGGAGACTTTTGATGAATGCCGAGATGATGTTGTAGTGCTCTTCGCCCGCCTTGTCGTAGCGGAGGGCGCGCTGCTGGGCCGCCTCCTCGAAGAGCGGGAGATCGAGGGTGTGCGTGCGACGGTTGCGGGCGAGGCGGGCGGCCGTCTCGAGCGTGTTGAGGGCGACGCGGGCGTCTCCCTGGGCGTGGGCGATGAGGAAGTCGCGCGCGGCCGGGACGAGCGTCAGCTCGGTGCGCCCGAGCCCTCGTTCGACGTCGGTGAGGGCGCGGTCGATGACGCTGCCCAACGCCTCCGCGCCGAGCGGCTCCAGGACGAGCACCCGGGCGCGAGAGAGCAGGGGCGCGATCACCTCGAACGACGGGTTCTCGGTCGTCGCCCCGATGAGGGTGATGGTCCCTGCCTCGACGTGCGGCAGGAAGGCATCCTGCTGCGCCTTGTTGAAGCGGTGGATCTCGTCGACGAAGAGGACCGTCGGTCGCCCGCTCCGCTGCAGCTCCGCTTCCGCCTCCTCCACCACGTGGCGCAGCTCCTTCACCCCCTGGAGGACGGCCGAGAACGACACCTCCGCGGCCCCGTTCGCGCTGGCGAGGAGATGCGCGAGCGTCGTCTTGCCGCTCCCGGGAGGCCCCCAGAGGATGAGCGACTCGGTCTGCCCGCCCTCGAGCATCTCGCGCAGCACCCGGCCCGGACCGAGGAGATGCTCCTGTCCGACGAACTCGTCGATGCTGCGCGGTCGCATCCGCT
>VBLA01000464.1 GCA_005879245.1 Deltaproteobacteria bacterium | reverse complement strand
CAACCCGGTGCTCTGCCACCGCGCGAACATCCTGGAGGGTTTCGACGTGCCCTTGGGCGAGGCGTGCGGCATCGCCGTCTATGCCCACCCCGACCACGCGCGCTACCTCGTGCGCGACCGGTTCCTGATCGACGCCATCGACGACGCCCGGAGCGACACCTTCTCGCTCGAGATCCCGCACGGCGGTCGCTTCGTCCTCCGCGAAATCCCGCACGACGATCGAGACTGAGCAGGATGGCGATCGGCTCGTGGGTGCGCTCGTCTCCCTGCCGCCCTCAGCGCCCCCGGGCCGCGGAACCTCCCGAGAACTGCGCGATCACCGCCTCGCGCACCGCATCCGCGCGGGCGACGCGGGGGAAGACCTCGACCCTCCCGCCCGTTCCCACGAGGCGGAGCGTGCCGTAGCCCAGGAGCCGCCCGGTGAGCGGCTGGTCGACGCCGATTGCCTCCACCTTCGGGAGGAGGAGCTCCACGGTGTGCACGGAGATGAGCCCGACCTTCACCAGGACCCGCCGCGTCGTCACCGCGAACTCCGACGTGCGCCAGCGGAAGTAGGGTGAGACGCAGGCTAGAACGCTGGTCAGGGCAGCGGCAAGCCAGAGAATTCGTACCGTCTCCGGCGCGAGCTCGTTCCGGTGGACGATGAGCGCCGCGATGCCGGCGACGCAGGCCGCGAAGAAGACCGTCCCGGAGAACATGACCGGGTGGAAGCGCGTCCGGAACACCACACGCTCTCCGGGGACGAGGTGGCGATCGATGTAAGGCATCATCCGGCGGACGCCACCGGGGTGTGCGTCGTGGTCCGGGGGGCAACCCGGAAGCGCTCGACGCGCCGCGCCGCGCCGTCCCCGAGCGTGATGCTGAGCGCCTCGCCGGTCCCGAGCGGGACGCCGCCGGGGACGTCGGCCCGTCCGAGCAGCCGGAGTCGCTCGGTCACCACCTCGATCGACGTCGAGAGGACGTGACCGGCGACGTCGAGCACCTCGGGTGCCACCGACTCCGGCTCGCCGGTGACCAGACACACGCCGCTCCACTCGAAGTCGAAGCCCTCTCCCGCCTGACCACGGCCAGGGGGAAAAACGTGATGGGCCTGGTCGACGAGCACCCAGTGCGGCGCGCCGGTCTGGGTACGCAGCCGCTGCACGCCGTGGAGGAAGCGCGCCGTCGCCCGGATCTTCTCCTCGCGGTCGAGCCCCGACAGGTCGATCACCACCGAGGTCGATCGGTGGCGGAGCAGTCGCTCGACCTCCCCTGCGCGCGTCGCCTCGCTCCCCGGCGCGCTGCTGAGCACGACGATCCCCTCGTGGTCCGCGAGCGTCCGGTAGTCCCCTTCCGGATCGAGCAGCCAGACGACGTAGTCCTGGTGGAGGAGATGCTCCACGAGAACGCCGGTCAGGGTGCACTTCCCCGTCCCGGAGTCGCCGGTGATCAGGAGGTTGGGACCGCGGATCGGATAGCGGACCTCGTGGCCGTCCTCCGCCGCGCCGAGCGGGATCGTGCGTTCGAGCAAGCGCGGCCGGAAGGCGACGAGATCGGCCAGCAGCGACCCGTCGATCAGCTCGCGGACGCCCGCGCCGTCAGGGACCGTGGTGACGAGGTCCGCGCACGCTGCGAGCGCCGGCACCGCGTTCGCCACTGCCACTGCAAAACCGGTCCGTGCGAGGAACGCGTCATCGTTCTCGGCGTCGCCGACCCCCACGGTGTTGTGCCTGGACAGGCCCAGTCGCCGGAGCGCTGCGCGGAGCCCGCTCTCCTTCGACACGCCGCTCGGCAGCACCATCACCGACTCCTTGTTGAACACGATCTGGAGCTCAAGGCCGAGGGACCGGATGGTCGCCAGGACTTGACGCTCGTACGGCACCACGGTCGAGACGATGATCCGCCCCGTCGAGAACGGCACGCCCAGCTGCGCGAGCCCGGCGAGGAAGGCCGTCGACGGTGGATCGCCCAGGTCCTCCACATGCCGGGCGTGCGGATCGAAGAGGACCGCCCCGTTCTCGGCGACGACGAGGTCGAAGATCTCGATCTCCGGGCAGACGCGAAGGAGGTCGTCGAGCTGCCGACCCGTGACGAGCAGCACCCGGCGACCCGATTCGCGGACGCGACGGAGGGCAGCCAGCGTGTCCGGCGCGATCCGGCCGTCGCTCGCGAGCGTCCCATCGTAGTCGGCGGCGAGGAGGTGAAACCACATGTCGCCGGAACGATAGCAGCGCGCGCCCGGACCCGGAAGCGCCTGCCGCCCGGGGAGCGATGCCCCGCGGCCCGAGGGCCGTTGACCGGACCGGGCAGAGGGTGTTACGCGGCCCGAGTCGCGCTGACTTTCTGCTGCAGGCTGCCGGATGGAGGACGCCGACATGCGCTCGATGCGTCGCTGGATGTCTGGTGTCGTCGGATTCG
>VBLA01000463.1 GCA_005879245.1 Deltaproteobacteria bacterium | reverse complement strand
CCCGCAGGCCCACCGTGGCATGTTCGGTCGCGTCGGCCGCGAAGTGCGCGGCGACGACGCCGCGCGCCGCCTCGTAGCCGGCATCGAGGTAGATCGCGCCGAGGAGCGCCTCGTAGGCGGCGGCGAGGATCGAGCCCTTCTCGCGGCCACCGCTCTTCTCCTCGCCCTTGCCGAGGAGGAGCCAGCGCCCGGCGTCCAGCTGCCGCGCCCGGCGCGCCAGCACCTCGGCGTTGACCAGCGAGGCCCGGATCTTCGAGAGATCCCCTTCTCGGGCCTGCGGGAAGGCGGTCATGAGCAGATCGGACATGGCGAGCGCGAGGACGGCGTCGCCGAGGAACTCGAGCTTCTCGTTGTTCGGCGCTCCCGGGCTTGCGGAGCGGTGGCGCAGGGCGAGCTCGAGATGCTCGATCCGCGTGAACCGATGACCCAGGGCCGCCTCGAGGGCCGCACGGGCTTCGAGGTTCATGCGGGGAGAGCTGCCGTCGCGCGGACGCTGGCGTCCGGGCCGACCGCGAGACGCTCCGTCGAACCGCTGCGCGAAGGTCATCCGCTTCCGCTCGCCGAGGGCGCGAAGGCGCCGGGCACGGGCGGCGATGGTCGCCGGCGGGAGCTGCCCGTCGAGCTTCGCCGCGGTCGTGCCGCTGCGGACCGAGTACGGGAAGACGTGGAGGTAGGTGAGCGGGCTCTCCGCGACGAAGCTGAACGTCTGCTCGAATGCCGCCTCGCCCTCGCCCGGGAAGCCGGCGATCAGATCGGTGCCGATGGCGGCGTCGGGGAGATACTCGCGCGCCATCGCCAGACGCTCGCCCGCGAGGGCGCGGTCGTAGCGACGGCGCATCCGGCGGAGGACTCCGTCGTCGGCCGCCTGGAGCGGCACGTGGAGATGCGGGCAGAGGGCCACCGCGCTCGCCATCAGCCGCAGCAGGGGCTCGCTCAGCTCGTGCGGATCGAGCGAGGAAAGGCGGAGACGCGGCACGAGATCCTGCTCGACGAGTGCGCCGACGAGCCACGCGAGGTCGACCGGCGGCTCGAGATCCCGACCGTAGCCGCCGAGGTGCACGCCCGTCAGCACGACCTCCTGGAAGCCCCGGGCGGCGAGCGCCTCCACCTCGGCCAGCACCTCGCGCGGCGCGAGGCTCCGGCTCGCCCCGCGCGCCATCGGGACGATGCAGAAGGTGCAGAAGAGGTTGCAGCCCTCCTGCACCTTCAGGAAGGCCCGCGTCTGCTCGCTGAAGGTCCGGGCGCCGGAGGTGGTGACGCTCCGCTCGCGCCGGGCCTTCCCGACCACCACCCGCGGGACCTCCGTCGGCCGCAGCACGGCCGCCACGAGGTCCTCCAGACGGTTCAGGCCGATCACGTGGTCCACCGCCGGAAGCGCCCCCGCCTCCGCGGGCCTGGTCTGTGCGTAGCAGCCGGTCAGGACGACTCGCGCCGTCGGCTGCTCGCGGCGCGCGCGGCGCGCGAACCGTCGGCTCTCGGCGTCGGCGGCGTCGGTCACCGTACACGAGTTGACGATGACGACGTCGGCGGGCGCGTCGGCAGGTACGATCTCGCACCCCGCGGCGCGCAGCCGGTCGGCGATGGTGGCCGTGTCGTAGGTGTTCACCTTGCACCCGAGCGTGCGGAGGGCGACCCGCGGCGCGACCATCATGCGGTACCGCCCACCGCCGACTCGATCCATCCTCCCCCCAGGACGAAGTCGCCCTGGTAGAACACCGCGGCCTGCCCGGGAGTGACGACCGAGCCGCGGTCGGTGAAGTCGACCTGCACCTCGTCGCCGCGGACGGCGGTGAGTCGCGCCGGAAGGGGCGGATGTCGATGGCGGATACGCACCGCGAGCGACGCGCCGGCGGCGAGGGGGACGCCGGCGGCCCAGGACACGCCGCGGGCGACGAGGCCGCGCGCGCCGGGTCCCTCCCCTGCCGCGACCCGCACCGTCCCGGTCGCGGCGTCGAGGCCCGTGACGTAGCGTCGCGCTCCGCCGCCGAGGCCGAGACCGCGCCGCTGCCCGACGGTGAAGCGATGGACGCCGCCGTGTCGGCCGAGCTCGCGACCCGCGTCGTCCACGATCGCGCCCTCTCGCAGGGCGGCCGGAGGCGCGTGCCGCTCGACGAACCCGGCCGTGTCGCCGTCCGCGACGAAGCAGACCTCCATGCTCTCGGCCTTGCCGGCAACGGGGAGGCCGAGCGCTGCGGCCTCGGCGCGGACTTCGACCTTGGTCAGCTCGCCGACCGGGAAGAGGGTGCGCTCGAGCTGGCCGCGGCCGAGCATGAAGAGGAAGTAGGTCTGATCCTTGGCCAGGTCGCGGGCCGTCCGCAGCGACGGCGCGCCGGTCGCGGGATCGACCCCGATGCGCGCGTAGTGGCCGGTCGCCAGACGGGACGCGCCGAGCTCGCGGGCACGCTGCCAGAGAAGCCCGAACTTCACGTGCTCGTTGCAGCGCGCGCACGGGTTGGGGGTGCGCCCGGCGAGATACTCGGCCACGAAGGGCCGGATGACGTGACGCTCGAACGGCTCGGTCATGTCGAAGACGTAGTGCGGAACGCCGAGCCGATCGGCGACGGCGCGGGCGTCGTGGAAGTCGTCGAGCGAGCAGCAGTGGCCCTCGGTCCCCCGGAGGAGGCGGAGCGAGATGCCGATCACCTCGTGGCCCGCGGCCACGCAGCGGGCAGCCGCGACGGCGCTGTCGACCCCGCCGCTCATGGCCGCGACGACCCGCTCCCGCCTCATACGTACGCCCTCACGCGGCCGCCCCGCGCCGCACCTGTGCCACGAGCTCCGGCAACACATCGAGCACGCGCTCGACGTCGGCCGTGCTGGTCGTCGGCCCGAGGCTCAGCCGGAGCCCGGCGCGTGCCGCCTCGGAGTCGCGGCCCATCGCGCGGAGCACGTGCGACGGCTCGGCCGCGCCGGCCACGCACGCGGAGCCGACGGAGACGGCGACGCCGGCCAGATCGAGGAGCACCATCAGGCTCTCCCCGGTGCAGCCCGGGACGCTCACGTTGAGCGTGTTCGGCAGACGGGGCGGTGCCGCGGGCCCGTTCCGCATCACGTCGGGCAGGCGCGCACGGAGCCCCATCCACAGGCGCTCGACGAGCGCGCTCATGCGGGCTCCGGCCTCGAGCTGCTCGCTCCGGGCGAGCCGGGCGGCGACCCCGAACCCGACGATCGCCGCCACGTTCTCGGTGCCGGCGCGGAGCTGCCGCTCCTGGGGTCCGCCGGTGAGCTCCGAGCGGAGACGGACACCCCGCCGCACCCAGAGCGCACCCACACCGCCGGGCCCCCCCAGCTTGTGCGCCGAGAGCGAGAGGAGGTCGACGCCGAGCGCGCTCACGTCAAGCAGGAGCCGCCCCGCCGCCTGCACGGCGTCGGTGTGGAGGAGGATGCCGCGGCCCCGGAGCGCGGCGGCCACCTCGGCGACCGGCGCCACCGCCCCCACCTCGCCATTGGCGAGGCCGAGCGTGACGAGGCGGGTCGCCGGAGCGATGGCCGCGATCACGTCCCGCGCCGCCACCCGCCCTTCGGCGTCGACCGGCACGATGGTGAGCGGTCGCCCGTCGGCGGCGAGCGCGCGCGCCGTCTCGAGCACGGAGGCGTGCTCGACCGCGCTCGTGACGAGTCCGGCCCCCGGGCCGGCCGCCGCGAGCGCGCCGCGGAGCGCCAGGTTGTTCGCCTCGGTCGCCCCGCTCGTGAAGACGATCTCCGCCGGCACGCCGCCGACCAGGCTGGCGACCTCGGCCCGTGCGGTCTCGAGCCCCGCGCGCGCGCGGGCACCCTCGCGATGCGCGCTCGAAGGGTTGGCGGGCGGGCCGAGGAAGTCGAGCAGCGCCGCATGGACTTCCGGGCGCAGCGGCGCGGTCGCGTTGTGGTCGAGATAGATACGCACGGGATGCGGAGCGAGGAACGCCGGGTCAGCCGTGACGGGCAGCCTCGGCCGCGCGGCGACGACGCTGCGCGGCCCGACGGTCTTTGTACAGCTTGTAGTCCATGCTGTCGACCAGGGCCTGCCAACTCGCCTCGATCACGTTGTGCGACACGCCGACCGTTCCCCAGCGATCGTGCTCGTCGCCCGACTCGATCAGCACGCGCACGAGCGCTGCGGTCCCCTCTCCCCCGCCGAGCACGCGCACCTTGTAGTCGTGGAGGCGCACCTGCTCTACCTCGGGATAGAACTTGCCAAGTGCCTTGCGAAGTGCGCCGTCGAGCGCATTCACGGGACCGTTCCCCTGCGCCGCCGTGTGCTCGATCTGGCCGTCGGGGCCTTCGACCATGATGGTTGCCTCGGCGATCGACGACTCGTGCTCGGTCCGCTTTTCGTCGATCACGCGGAACCCGATCAGCCGGAAGTAGTGGAGGCGGTCGCCGTCGAGCGCCCTCTGCATGAGGAGCTCGAACGAGGCCTCCGCCCCCTCGAAGGCGAAGCCGCGCGCTTCGAGGTTCTTCAGCTCCTGGAGCAGCGCGGTCACCGCGGGCTTGTTGGTCTCGAGGTCGATGCCGAACTTCTCCGCCTTGTAGAGCAGGTTGGAGCGGCCCGAGAGATCCGAGACCAGCACCCGCTGGCTGTTGCCGACCAGATCCGGGTCGATGTGCTCGTAGGTCTCGGGGTTCTTCTGCACCGCGGCCACGTGGAGGCCGCCCTTGTGGGCGAAGGCGCTCTGCCCCACGAAGGCCTGGCGCTTGTTGGGCTCGACGTTGGCGAGCTCGTAGATGAAGTGCGAGACGTCGGCGAGCCGCTTCAGCTGGGTGGCGGACACGCAGTGATAGCCGCGCTTCAGCTG
>VBLA01000462.1 GCA_005879245.1 Deltaproteobacteria bacterium | reverse complement strand
CTGGATGAAGATCATCCGTCCGCGGTTCCTCCTCCGGCGTCGCGCCGAGGCAGCCGCGCGGACCCCCGCGCAGCTGGCCGTCGGGTGATCCGCGCGGAGCACCTGACCAAGCGCTTCGGGCGCCGAACCGCCATCGAGGACGTCTCGCTCGACGTCGAGCGAGGCCAGGTGGTCGGCTTCCTCGGTCCCAACGGCGCCGGCAAGACGACCACGCTCCGGGTCCTGGCGGGGGTCTTCGCACCCACCGCCGGACGAGCCCTCATCGACGACCTCGACGTGGTGCGCGCGCCGCTCGCAGCACGCCGGCGCCTGGGATACGCCCCGGAACGCGCGGCGCTCCACCTCGAGATGACGGTGGACGGTCTCCTCACCTTCGCCGCCGCCATGAAGGACGTGCGCGGCCGCCGCGCACGCCGCGAGGCCGTCGGCACGGCACTCGAGCGCACCGGCCTGGCGCCGATCGCCACGCGGCGCATCGGTACCCTGTCGAAGGGCTATCGGCAGCGGGTGGGCCTCGCCCTCGCCCTGGTGGGTGAACCTCCCGCGCTCCTCCTCGACGAGCCGACCGCAGGCCTCGACCCCGAGCAGGGCGCCGAGACGCGCCGCCTCGTCCGCCTGCTGGCCAGCGAGCACGCCGTCCTGGTCTCGAGCCACGCACTCGCCGAGGTGGAGACGATGTGCGACCGCGTCGTCATCCTGCACCGCGGTCGGGTGCTCGCGGCCGATCGTCCCGCGAGCCTTGCCAAGCGCCTCCGCCCCGCCACGCGGGTGGACGTCGAGGCTTCGGCGCCACCCGAGGCGCTCGCTGCGACGCTCGGCGCCGTGCCGAACGTCCGCCGCGTCGACCTCGTGGCCGTCGCGAACGGCACTACCCGCTGCCGAGTGGAGATCGAGCCGGGGCACGACGTCCGAGCCGAGCTCGCCACCCGCATCACCACGCACAACTGGGGCCTCCTGACGCTGACCACCGTCGAGCCCTCGCTGGAAGAAGCCTTCCTCGCCCTGGTCGCCGCCAACGAGCACGGCGCCCCGGAGCAACGCCCGCGCAGCGGGCAAGCACCCAACGATCCGCCAAACGAATCCGAGGCGGAGGCCGGCCGCGAGAGCGGCCAAGCCGGCCGAGGGGGTCTGGGGGCATCGGAAGCGCGCAGCCCGCGCAGCGGGCGAGCACTGGACGGGCCCCCGGGAAAAAAATGACCAGGACCCTCCGCGTCTGTCGCCGCGAGCTCTCCTCCATGTGTCGCACGCCACTCGCCGCCGTCCTGGGCGCCGTCTTCGTCTGTCTCACGGGCTACTTCTTCTACAGCGATGTCGTCTTCTTCGTGCTCGTCGGGGGCGCCAACCAGGCGAGCGGCCTCTGGCGCTTCGTGTTCCTCGACGACCGCCTGGTGGCCCTGCTCGTGCTGCCGCTCCTCACCATGCGGCTCTTCGCCGAGGAGCGGAAGCTCGGCACCCTCGAGCTCCTCTTCACGTATCCGGTACGCGACGGTGAGCTGCTCGCGGGGAAGTTCCTCGCCGCCCTGCTCACCTACCTCGGGCTCCTCGCCGCGACGGCGCTCGGTCCAGCGCTGCTCTACACCCTCCACCCATTCGCCGTGACACCTCTCCTCGCCGGCTACCTCGGCCTCCTGCTCCTCGGCACCGCCTTCATCGCGTGCGGGCTCGCCGCCTCGGTGGTGACGGAGAACCAGGTCGTGGCCGCCGTGCTCACGTACGGGGTGGTCGTCTTCTCCTGGTTCGCCACCTGGAACGAGGCCGCCATCGGAGAGCGCGTGGCGCCGGTGCTCCTCCAGCTCTCGCTCTTCGACCACTTCTACGGTTTCGCGCAGGGCGTGATCGACAGCCGTGACGTCGTCTTCCTGCTCGGGTTCAGCGCGCTCTTCCTCTTCCTCGCTCACCGCGCTCTCGGAGCGCGCGCCTGGCGTGGCCTAGCGTGAGCGTTAGCGAAGGATATTGATAGACGTGATGACGCGACCGATCCTCCTCCTCACCGTCCAGATCCGCGCGCCTCGCAGGAGAGGTGCGGATCACCGCCTTCTACTCGAGCCAGGAGCCGGCCACCCGGCGCGAGATGGCGGACCTCCTCGGGCTCTATCACGACGCGCGGCCGGACCTGGCGGTCCGCCTCTTCGACCTCGATCGAAGCCCCGGAGTGGCGAAGCAGCTCCACGTCACGAGCTACAACACGGGGATCGTCGAGGCAGCGGAGCGGCGCGAGCGGGTCGACCCGGTGACCGAGGAGAACCTGACCGCGGTGCTCCGCGCCGCGGCGGGGACGCCCCCCGTCGTCACCTACTTCGTGCTCGGCCACGGCGAGCACGATCCACGCGCCGACGAAGAGCGCGGGGGCGCGGCGGAAGCAGCCCGCGCGCTCGGCCTCGAGGGGTTCCAGGTGCGCATCGTCGAGGGAGCGGCGCGCGTGCCCGAGGACGCCGGGCTCGTCGTGCTCGCCGGCCCGACGCGCGACCTCCGGCCCGCCGAGATCGACGCCCTCGGCGCGTACCTGACCGGTGGTGGGTGCCTCCTCCTCCTCTGTGATCCGGGGACGCCGTCGACCGTCGCGGGGCTCCTCCGCCGCTTCGGCATCGAGCTCACCGCCGATCTCGTCGTCGACGAGCAGGCCCGTCTCTTCGGCAGCGATGGTCTCTTCGCCCGCGTCGCCTACCTGAACCAGACGCTGCTCCCCGGTGGCGGCGAGGTGCAGGCGCTTCTTCCCGAGGCGCAGTCGCTGCGGCTCGTCGACGCTGCCGACGTTACGGCCGACTACCTCGCCATGACGGGGGAGACGACATGGGCAGACGTGGATCGTCGCACCGGCGACGCCGGTGGCCCCTCGTTCCGGCCCGGTCGCGACCGCCGCGGGCCACTCCCGGTCGCGGCCTTCGCCCGGGTGAGGGGCGCCGAGGGCCGCGAGGGACGGCTCGTCGCGGTCGGGGACGCCGACTTCGTCACCAACCTCCACCTGAACGTGCTCGGGAACCAGGATTTCCTGCTGGCGACCGCGGGTCTCGTCGCTCGTGCCGAGAGCCTCGCCAGCGCGCGGCCGCCTGCCCCGCCGGCAGGCACCTTCTCGCCCCTCACGCTGACGGCGCGCGAGGGTCGATATCTCTTCTGGAGCGTCGTCGTCGCACCGAGCGCTCTCCTCGCCGCGGCGGCGCTCGCCATCGCGCAGCGGCGCGCGGCGTGACCCGGGCAGTCATGACGACGCGTGGCACGCTCCTCCTCGTCGCAGTGCTGGTGGGGCTCGCAGGCTACCTCTGGATGGCGGAGGTCGGGCAGCAGACGCCGCTCCGCGCGTCCGAGTCGGTCGAGGCAGCGCCGCTGCTCGCCGTCCCGCCCGCCGGGGTGGCGCGCGTCGAGCTCGAGGCAGGTGCGCAACGCCTCGTGGCCGTCCGCCGCGAGGGCGGCTGGAGCGACCCCGAGGGTCGACCGTGGGGTGGAGAGGCGGTGGCCGATCTGCTGGAGAGCCTCGGCAGCCTCCGTCCCCTGATGACCGTCGACCCGGACCCCGCCGAGCCTGCCGACTACGGCTTCGGCCCCGACGCCGCGCGAATCCGGGTCCTCGCGCCGGGTGGGCAGTCGCTCCTCGCCCTCGATGTCGGCGAGCGGAACCCGGCGTGGACGGGACTGTATGCCCGGCGCGTTGGCAGCCGCGAGGTGATGCTCGTCGGCGCGCTGCTCCGCTGGGAGCTCGAGAAGCTCCGGGCGAACGCTCCGGAGCGGTGAACGCTTGACAGCGAGAAGCCAAACGCGCGAAGGCACTGCCGTCGCAGGAGAGTCCCGATGCCACGCCACTCACTCGGCGCGCTGACGCTCGCCACCATCTTGCTCGCGGCGCCCGCGGCCCGCGCCGCCGACGCCGATCGGTCCACGAGCGCGCCCAAGCCCGAGAGCTGGGTTCTCGACGCCAACGACTGGCAGGACGGGAAGGACCTTCTCCCCGAACCCGTCGTGAAGCACCTCCAGGCCGGCGAGTACTGGTTCAACGTCGTCTCGGTCGACCCGAACCGCTTCCACCACA
>VBLA01000461.1 GCA_005879245.1 Deltaproteobacteria bacterium | reverse complement strand
GCGACGGGTCCGCCGGTGCTCCTCACCGTGGGACCCGCGCGGTCCGGGAGCCTCTGGCGCGCCATCGACGAGCAGCCGCCGTCGTGCGCGTCCCTTCCGACGCATCCCGACGACCCCGCGTTCTGGCTCTACAGCTCGGGAACCACCGGCCGCCCGAAGGGCGTCGTTCACCGGCACCGGAGCATCCTCCACGCGGTCGAGAGCTACGGGCGCCATGTCCTCGACGTGCGCGCGGATGACGTCGCCTACGCGACCTCGAAGCTCTTCTTCGCCTACGGGCTCGGCGCCAGCCTGTACTTCCCGCTGACCGCGGGGGCCTCGGTCGTGCTCTCGCCAGAGCCCTTCTCGCCCGCGCGGACATGGAAGCTCCTCGCCGAGGAGCGGCCGAGTCTCTTCTTCGCCGTCCCCTCGGTCTACCGGGCGCTCCTCGACCACGCGCCGGTCGGGACGCCCGAGGCGGTCTCGCGGGTCCGCCGGCTGCTGTCCGCGGGCGAGGCGCTGCCCGAGACGATCTCCCGCGAATGGAAGGAGCGGTTCGGCCAGGAGATCATCGACGGCCTCGGCTCCACCGAGGCGCTCCACGTCTTCCTCTCTAACCGTCCCGGCGAGTGCGCTCCGGGAACGCTCGGGCGGCCGGTCCCCGGCTACGAGGTACAGGTCGTGGACGAAGACGGCGCGCCGGCGGCCCGGGGGGAGATCGGGGCGCTCCGTGTCCGCGGCGACAGCATCGCCGCCGGCTACTGGCAGCGCTCCGAGGCGACCCGTCGGGCCTTCCAGGGCGAGTGGTTCGTCACCGGCGACCAGGCGGTCGAGAGCGCCGACGGCCGCTTTCGCGTGCTCGGCCGCACCGACGACATGCTGAAGGTCTCCGGACAGTGGGTGTCGCCGCTGGACGTGGAGAACGTCGTCGCCGGCGTCGACGCCGTCCGGGAATGTGCGGTCGTCGGAGCGGCCGGCGACAGCGGCCTCATCGAGCTGGTCGCCTGCGTCGTGGCGACGGCCGGCGACGTCGAGCGGCTGCGCGAGCGGATCGACCGCGCCTGCGCCGAGGCCCTGCCCCGCTTCAAGCGTCCGAAGCGGATCGTCGTGCTCGACGCGCTCCCGCGCACGGCAACCGGCAAGCTGCAGCGGTTCGTGCTGCGGGACGCGATCCGGAGGCCGACGCCATGAAGGTCGGAGTCCTGCAATTCTTCAGCTGGCCCGAGCGGCGCGTCGCGATCGAGACGGTCTATGAACGGGCGCTCCAGCGCATCGAGATCATGGACCGCACCGGCTACGACGCCGTCTGGCTGGCGGAGCACCACTTCCATTCGTTCAGCGTCTGCCCCTCGGTGCACATGATGGGGGTGCAGGTCGCGGCGCGCACGCGGCGGCTCCGGATCGGCACGGCGGTCTCGCTCGCCGCCTTCTACCACCCGCTCCGGCTCGCCGAGGAGGTCGCGCTCCTCGACGTCCTCTCCGGTGGCCGGGTGAACTGGGGAGCCGGGCGAGGCTTCGACCGCACCGAGTTCGGGGCCTTCGGGGTTCCGCCGGAGGAGAGCGCCTCCCGCTTCCAGGAGGCGGTGGACGTCGTCCTCCGCGCCTGGACCACCGATCGCCTGACCTACGAGGGGAAATACTTCCGGTGCGACGGGATCGAGGTGCTGCCGAA
This sequence comes from Deltaproteobacteria bacterium, assembly GCA_005879245.1. Taxonomy (GTDB): domain Bacteria; phylum Desulfobacterota; class Binatia; order DP-6; family DP-6; genus DP-23. Next base: position 470 of record VBLA01000461.1, on the reverse strand, counting down.
GCCGCTGCAGCGGCCTCACCCGCCGGTGTGGCTCGCCGCGTCCTCACCGGACGCCATCCGTCGTGCCGCAGCGGCGGGCTTCACGATCATGATGGACCCGCATTCCACGCACCGGGAGATCGCCGAGAAGCGCCGGCTCTATCGCGCACAGCTCGAGGCCGCCGGTCACTCGATCGCCGGGCGCGAGGTACCGGTGGCGCGGCTCCTCGCCATCGCACCGACGCGGAGTGCGGCCGAGGAGGCCGCGCGCCGCGGTGCGCGCTGGCTCGTGGGTGCCTACGCGGGGCCGCAGCATCAGTCGCTGACGGGCGTGATCGGCTTCGGAGTCGCCGCGAGCCAGCCCGCCGCGCCGGTGGATCCGATCGAGCGGTACCTCGACGGGGTCGTGCTCTGGGGCACGCCCGAGGCGATCGTCGACGAGGTCGCACGCCTGCGCGAGGAGATGAGCCTCGACTATCTCCTCTGCGCCC
>VBLA01000127.1 GCA_005879245.1 Deltaproteobacteria bacterium | reverse complement strand
GCCGCCGCGTTCGCCTGCCAGCAGTACGCCCTCGAGGCGGTCGTGCTCGACGACGGCTTCCAGCATCGGGCGCTGGCGCGCGACGCCGATCTCGTGTTGCTCGCGGCGGACGCTCCGCCGGCCTGGCCGCTACCGGCCGGGCCGCTGCGCGAACCGGCGACGGGCCTGGCACGGGCCCGCGCATTCCTCTCGCTCGAAGAGCGCCCGACGCCCGGCTGGCCAGGTGTGCCGCTCTTCCGTGGCCACCTCCGCCCGATGGGGCTCGTGCGCGCCAACGAACAAGGGTGGGGCGAAGAGCCCCTCGCGCTGCTCGCCGGTCGCGAGGTGGTGGCAGTTGCGGGCGTCGCCCACCCGGAGCGCTTCGTCGACACGCTCGTGGGGGCCGGCGCGACGGTACGCCGCGTGCTCCGCTTCCCGGACCACCACGCCTACGACCGCGGCGATGCGGCACGGATCGCTGCGACCGCCGGGAGCACGCTCGTGGTGACGACCGAGAAGGATCTGGTGAAGCTGGCGGAGTTTCCCGCATTGTCTTCGATCCGAGCGCTGCGCGTGCAGCTCGAGGTGGAAGACGGTGAGACGCTGCTCGACCTCCTCCTCCGCGACGACGCGCAAGTGGCATCGCGCGGCGAATCTGGCTAGGAACGACCCCATGGCCATCAGCAAAGAGCTCCTCGATATCCTCGCCTGCCCGCAGTGCAAGGGCGAGGTCACGCTCACCGCGGCGGAGGACGGGCTCGTCTGTCGCGCCTGCAAGCTCCTCTATCCGATCAAGGACGACATCCCGATCATGCTGATCGATGAAGCCCAGCATCTCGAATGAGGCCCCCGGGCCTGCGCTGCTCGTCGTGCAGACGAGCTTTCTCGGCGACGTCGTTCTGACCACGCCGCTCATCACGGCGCTGCGCCAGCAGGTCGCGCCCCGCCGGCTCGCGGTCCTGGTCCGACCCGAAGCGGCACCCCTCGTGGCCGACCATCCCGACGTGGACGACGTGCTGCTCGACGACAAGCGGGGACGCGATGGGGGGCCGTTCGGCCTCCTCCGCACGGCGCGCCGGCTTCGCCGCGAGGGCTTCGACCTCGCCGTGTCGCCGCACCGTTCGCTCCGCACGGCGCTCCTCCTCGCCGCCGCTCGCATTCCGCGGCGCGTGGGTTTTCGCGAGAGCCGAGGCGCCTTCCTCTACCACGTACGAGTGCCGCGGGTAAGGCGCCAGCACGACGTCGACCGGAACCTCGCGCTGGTCACCCCCTTCGGCGCGGTGCCGGCACACCCGGCCCTGCATCTGCCCGTGACGGTGGCCGGGGCCGAGCGCGCCGCCGCGCTCGTCCCCCCCGGCGCGGGACCCCTCGTCGGAGTAGCGCCGGGATCGGTGTGGGCCACCAAGCGGTGGACGCCTGAAGGGTTTGCCGCGGTGGTCGCGGCTCTGAGCGCCGAGGGAGCCCGCTGCGTCCTCCTCGGCGGGCCCGACGACGTGGGCCTCGCGGAAGACATCCGGGATCGCACGGGGGGACGCGCCACGGTGCTCGCGGGACGCACCGATCTTGCGACGCTCGTGGCGCTGGTCGACCGGCTCGCCCTCCTGGTCGCCAACGACAGCGCGCCCATGCACGTGGCGTGCGCGCGCGGCGTGCCCGTGGTGGCCGTCTTCTGTGCCACCACGCCCGCCCTGGGGTACGGCCCCTATGGTCCGCACGCCCGAGTCGTCGAGGCCGACATCGCTTGCCGGCCCTGCGCGCGCCACGGGGGACGACGCTGTCCGCGTGGCACCGAAGACTGCATGCGCCTGGTGACCGCCGGCGCCGTGCTGACGGCGGCACGGGCCGCGCTCGCCGAGGGCCGATGAGGGTGCCGGCGGTCGCGGCCGTCGTGCTGGCGAGCGGCGGTGGCGCGCGCCTCGCCAGCGCCCTCGCGAGCGTGGCGTGGGCCGGAGAGCGGATCGTGCTCGACCCAGCCGCCCGCCTCACACGCGAGCCACTCCCGCGCGGCGTTCGTCTGCACGCGGGTGTGGCGGAGCCGTTGGAGCTGACCACCGCGCCGTGGGTGCTGCTCCTCGGCGACGGCGAGATCGCGTCGGCGGACGTCCCGGCGGCGATCGCCACCGCGGTGGCAGAGCCAGGAGCGCGGCCGGCCTACCGGATTCCCGTCGCCGTGCAGGGGTTCGGCGCGACGTTCAGACCGCCGCGGGCACCGATCCGCCTCGCACGACGCTCCGAAGCCCGGCTGCGGATCGGTCCCGGCCTAGCCGTCGACCTCGGTCCGCCTGCGGGGCATGCCGGGCAGCTCCGGTCAGCGCTGATCGTGCGCACCACGGAGCGGCTGGGTGAGGCGGTGGAGCACCTGGATGCTCAGGCGACGACGCTCGCCGCCTTGCTCGCGGAGCGCCGGCGTCGGCCCCGGCTGTGGCATCTCGTGCTCGGGCCGCTCGCGGCGGGTGGACACACGCTGGTCGCACGACCCGTGCGACAGCGCGCGTCCGCGCGCTGGTTTCTCGCCGTGCTGGCGGGCTATCGTGCTGCGGTCGCATACGCGAAGCTCTGGGAGCGGCGTCGCGCGGAGAGCGCGGAGAGATGGTGAGGGTGCCGTCCACCTACGCGGTCGTCGGCACCCTACCGGTCCGTGCCGCGATCCGACGCGATCTCGTCCCGCTCCTCGGGCCGTGGCTCCTCGCCCGGCGACTCCACATCCCACCCCACGCCACCCCGATCGCGTCGGGACGTGGGGCGGCGTACCGGATCGGGCTGCCGGGGGGACTCCGGGTCGTGGTGCGCCTCTACCGGCGCGGCGGTCTCCTCGCACGCCTCGTGCACGAGACGTACCTCGGCATCCACCCACGTCCCCTCCGCGAGCTGGCGCTGACCGCCGAGATTCGCCGCCGTGGCGTCGCCGCGGCCGAGGTGCTGGCCGCGCGGGTGGAGGGGTGGATCGCCTACCGCGGCGCGCTCGTCACCGCCGAGGTCCCCGCGGCCGCCACGCTCGTCGAGGCGCTCCGCGCCGCGCCCGACGTCGCCGCGCGGCGGGCGCTGGCAGCCGCGGCCGGCCGGGCCGTCGCGAGCCTCCACGCGGCGGGCGTCTTCCACGCCGATCTCAACTTGACGAACCTCCTCGTCCACCCCGGGAACGACGGGCCCAGCATCGTGCTGCTCGATTTCGACCGCGCGCGGCTCCAGGCAACGCCGCTCGCGGCCCGGGTCCGAAGACGGAACCTGAAACGCCTGGCCCGCTCGCTTGCCAAGCTCGATCCGACAGGGGCGCTGGCAGGCGACGCCGAACGACAGGCCTTCCGCCTCGCCTACGGGCTGAACGGCCACGCCAGATGCGCCTGCTGATCGTTCTCCCCGGCGCGCTCGGCGACGTCATCCGGGCTCTTCCGCTCCTTGGCCGCCTGCGCCGCGGGGCATCCTCCGCGACCCTCGGCTGGGCCGTCGAGCCGCCCTCGGCGCCGGTGCTCGCGGGGCATCCCTGGCTCGACCGGCTGCACGTCTTCGAGCGGCCGCGCGGTGTCCGTGGCGTGGCGCCCTTCCTCCGCGAGCTCCGGGCTGCAGGCTACGACGTGGCCCTCGATCTCGGTCGCGGTCTGAAGAGCGGCGTCATTGCTCGGTTCTCGGGGGCGCCTCTTCGCGTCGGATTTCACCGCGAGAACGGGCGGGAGGGATCGTGGCTCTTCGCCAACCGCCACTTGCCACCGCAGGGCCCCGCGCGCCCGAAGCTGGCGCAGTTTCTCGCCTTCGGCGACGTGCTCGGACTGCCGCCGGCGGAGATCGAGTTCGGCCTCGGGCCCAGCGACACCGAGGCACGCGAGGCGGCGGCGTTGACCGCGGGCCTGCCGGAGCCGCTCGTCGCGGCGTGCCTCGGCTCGTCGTGCTCGAGCAGGCGCTGGTTCCCGAGCGACACCGCGGCCGTCCTGCGGGAGCTGAGGGTCCGCCACGGAGCGGGGGCGGTGCTGCTCGGCACCGTGGCGGACGCGCCGTTCGCGGCCAGGGTCCAGGCCGAGACCGACGGTACGGTGCGCGATCTCGTGGGCCGCACGACGCTCCGCCAGCTCCTCGCCATCCTCGCCCACGCGCGGCTCGCCTTCGGCCCCGACTCGGGCGCGCTCCATCTGGCAGCCGCGCTGGGTACACCGGTCGTCTCGCTCTGGGGCGCGACCAGTCCGGCACGCTCGACGCCGTTCGGCTGTGACGCGCTCGTGGTCAGCGGGAGCGCGCCCTGCGCGCCCTGCTTCCTCGCGACGTGTCCGATCGGACGGCTCTGCATGCGCGCCATCTCCGTCGAAACAGTCGTCGCCCGATCGACAGCCGGCTTCGATGTGACAGAGCCAGCGAGGGACGCGCGTTGAGCCTACGCGAAGCACGGGCGTCGGGATCCGGCCCCGGGTCTCGACCCATGCCCCGGTACGTGCGCTGGGGGTCGAGCGGCTGGCGGGGCTGGCGGGACGCGACGGCACGCATAGATCCCTTGGCGTGCCTCCGGGCGGCAGAGACCGAGGCCGGCCGTGCCTCGCGTCACGCGCGGACGGTTTGCTTCACGACCGCCGAGGGGGTGCTCTTCGTGAAGAGCTACCCAGCCCCGGGCGGCTGGCGCGCCACGCGCGCCTTCCGGATGGCGCGCGCGCTCGCCGCTCGGGGCTTCGGCGCCCCCGAGGTGTTGCTCGCCGCGGAGCGCGCACGGGCTGGGCTCCTCGTCGCTCGTGACGCAGGTGGAGAGGACCTCGCGAGTGCGCTCGCCCGTCGCGGCCTCACGCGCGTCGGCAAGCGAGCGCTCCTCCGGGCGCTCGGCAACGAGGTTGCGCGCCTCCACCGAGCGGGCTTCGTCCACGGCGATCTGGTCCCGCCGAACGTGAGAGTGCGGGGGACGGAGCTCGTGTTCCTCGACAACGACCGGACGCGGCGCGGTTGGTTCCTCGTCCGCCTCGTCGGACGCCGGAATTTCGTGCAGCTCGGCCGCTTCGTCGTGGTCGGTTTGACCGTCACCGACCGGGCCCGTGTGCTCGCCGCGTACGGCGCGGAGCGGGGACTCTCTCGTCCCGCGCGACACCGACTCGGCAAGTGGGTCGTGCGGAAGACGATCGCGCGTCGCTGCGTGATCGACCACATCCCGCCCGGGACCGCCGCGCGGGTCGGCTTTCGTGAGCTGATGCGGAGCGGGGGGCCGTTCGACCCGGCCTGCGGGCCATCATGAAGCGCGCGCTCGTCGTCTTGGGCCACTCCGAGCATGCCGGCATGCTCCGCGCCGCGAAGCTCCTGGCCGACGCCGCGCCCCGCCACGGCTGGCAGCTCGACTTCGTGCTGGCCGCGCCACATCCCCTGGTGGCAGCCAGCGGTCTTCCGGCCGAGCGGATCGCCTATCTGCCTGCGCTGCGCGGCTGGCGGCGGTGGTCCGCACGCGTCACGCTTCCGGCGACGGTCCTGCGACTCGCCCGTCACGCGCGCGCGGCGGATCTCCTGTACGCCTGCACGCTCTCGAGCTTTCCCTACTGTCTCCTGGCGGGCCGGCTCGCGCGCCGGCCACAGGTGACGCACGTCTACTCGAGCTACGAGGACGGCGCGCCGTACCGCAAGCACCTCCTCGCTCGTGCACGTCACGTGGTGGCCCCTTCGGCCGACTCGCTCGCGCTCGCCGAGCGCGCGCTTGGAGGGTTCCGCGCGGGGACCCGCGCGCACGTGGTGTACAACGGTATGGACGTGGCGGAGATCGCGCGCACCGCGGACGGGCCGGCCCCGGCCGGGCTCGGCCCCGACGGTCTGCCGCGCATCGGCATGGTCGGGAACCTCGACCCACGAAAGAATCCCACCCTGCTCCTCGAGGCCGCGGCGCGCGTGCAGCGCACGTTCGGACGGCTGCGCGTGGTGCTCGTTGGCGCCTTCCGTGACGCCGCGTACGAGACGCGGGTGCGTGCCGCCATTGCGAGCCTCGGCCTCAACCACGCCGTCACGACGACCGGCTTCCTCCGGAACCCGTTTCCCGCCGTGCGCACGCTCGACGTGCTCGTCCACCCGGCGCGACGTGATCCCTTCCCGCTCGCCCTGCTCGAGGGCATGGCGCTCGCCCGCCCGATCGTGGCGACCGCGGTCGGCGGCATCCCGGAGATGATCGCGGACGGGGAGAGCGGAGTGCTGGTACCGCCCGACGATGCGGACGCCCTCGCGACGGCGCTGGAGGCTCTGCTCGGCGATCCGGCGCGGTGCCGCCGTCTGGGCGCGGCGGCACACGACCGCCTGACCACACGCTTCTCGCTCGAGCGCTTCGCGGCCGGCATGTTCGACGCCTTCGATCAGGCGGTCGCGGACGGGAGGTGCTGAGTGGGCGAGGGGTCGCCCGACGTCTCCGTCATCGTCCCGACGTACAACCGCCTTCACGCCTTGCCCGCAAGCCTCGCGAGCCTTCTCACCACGCAGGAGATTGATCTCGAGGTGATCGTCGTCGACGATGGCTCGACCGACGGCACGGCGGCATACCTCGCGGCCCATCCCGATCCACGCGTCCGATCGCTCATCCGCCCCCACGCCGGCATCGCGGCTGCCCGCAACGCGGGCATCGCCGCCGCGCGCGCACCGGTCATCGCCTTTCACGACTCCGACGACGAGGCGCTCACCGGCCGGCTGGCCGTGCCGATCGCCTATCTCCGCGCTCATCCGGAGGTCGACCTCGTGATCCAGAACGGCCGGATGCTGTCGCCCGACGACGATCCGACCGTCGCCGAGGCGCCGTGGATCGCCCCGGCGATCGCGCGCACGCTCGCCGCGCGGCCGATCGGGCTGGCAGAGGTCTTCCGCTGGAACCTGGGGCAGCTCCAGGGGATGTGCTTCACGCGCCGGGCCCTCGAGGTGACCGGCCCGCTCGACCCGACCTTCCAGATCCTCGACGACCTCGACCTCGTGCTCCGCGTGACGCTCCGCTTCCGGGCCGTGTTCCTCGACGTGCCCGCCTTCGCCTATCGCCGCCACCGGGCCGGCGTCGCTCGGGACCGGCCGAAAGTACGGGAGGAGGCGATCCGCCTCGCCGACAAGCTCGTGCGCGATCACCCCCAGGCGCTGGAGCAGATCGGCCGCACGATCTTCCTCCGCCGCCAGGCCCGCCGCCACGCCCGGCTCGCGGAGATCCGCCTGCGGGCGGGGGATCGGGAGGGTGCGCGGCGCGCGCTGGCCGAGGCACGGGCGCTCCGCCCGGCGAGCCTCTCCTACCGTCTGCGGGCGCTCTGGCTGCGCCTCGGCCAAAGGCCCTGATGCGCATCGCCATCATGCACCGGCGCCTGCGCGGCGGGGGCACCGAGGCCGACCTCCGGCAACTGGCCACGAGCCTCGCCCGCCGCGGCCACGAGGTGCACGTGTTCTGCGCGCGCTCGGACGCCCGGCTGCCCGGCGTCCAGCTCCGGCACGTCCCCGTGCTGGCGGCGGGCCGGCTCGTCCGCGTCCTGTCCTTCGCACTCGCGGCGCCGAGGATGGTCGGGCGCGAGCGCTGGGACGTGGTGATCGGGTTCGGGCGCACACCTCGGCAGGACGTCGTCCGCTGCGGCGGCGGAACACACCGGACGTACCTCCGGCGGATGGAAGCCGCGGGCCTGCGCCGTGCCGCTCGTGGCCCCTACCATCGGGCGATCCTCTGGCTCGAGCGGCGGCAGTACGGACCGGCTGGGCATCGCCGGGTGCTCGCGGTGTCGCGGCGCGTGCGGGATGAGATCGTGGCCGACTACGGCGTGGCGCCCGAGCGGATCGCGGTGGTCTACAACGGCGTCGACACGGAGCGCTTCCATCCCGCCAACCGGGCGCGGCTCGGCGCGGCGACGCGACGAACGCTGGGGGTGCCGGACGGGGCACGGGTCTGCATCGCGATCGGCAGCGGTTTTCGACGGAAGGGGTTCGACCTCCTGCTCCGCCTGTGGCGCGAAGCTCCCCCGCGCGACACGGTTCTCGTCGTGGTGGGCGATGATGAGCGCCTCGGCGCCTACCGTCGCACCGCGGGGACGTCCGTCGTCCTCACGGGAGCGCGCGACGACGTCGAGTCTCTGCTCGCGGCTGCGGACGTTGCGTGCGTCCCCTCCCGCCAGGAGGCGTTCGGCAACGTCGTCCTCGAGGCCTGTGCCGCCGGCCTGCCGGTCGTCACGAGCCGGCTGGCCGGCGCCGCGGAGCTGCTCGACGGCGCGCTCGCGGCGCTGGTGGTGGACGACCCCGAGGACCTGGACGCGCTCGCCGCCGCGCTCACCCACGCCCTCGGTCCGGAGGGCGCCGAGCTTGGCCGGGCGGCACGCCTGCGAGCCGAGTCGTTGCCGTGGGCCACGCACGTCGATCGGGTGGAGGCTTTCCTCGGGGAGGTCGCCCGTGCCAGCTGAGCGGGGACGGTGGGCATGGGTCCGCCCCGGCGTCGCCCTCCACGAGGTGATCTCTCCCGACGGCGACCCGGATCGCCTGCTCACACGGTTCGACTGCCAGATCGTGAAGCTCCAACCGAAGGTCATCGTCGGCCGGATCTCGACGCCGGTCGGCACGCTGTACGTGAAGCGCTACAACGTCTTCGCCTGGCGGATCGCGGTGGCGAGCCTCTGGCGTCTGTCACCCGCCGCCGGTGCCTGGGTCGGCGCGGCGCGGCTGGCCGCGCACGGCTTCGCCGCCCCGGACGTGATCGCCGCGATCGAGTATCGCCGCTTCGGCGTGCTTCGCCGAAGCTTCTTCCTGACCCGCGAGGTACCCGACGCGACGCCCGCCGACGTCCGTTGGCAGGAGATCCTGGCGGAGCCCGACGGGCGGCGGCGCCGCTTGGCACGACGCGCGCTCACCCGCGCGCTCGGCGACCTCTTCCGCCGCCTCCACGCGGCCAGCGTCTACCACAACGATCTGAAGGACGTGAACATTCTCGTGACGGGACCGCCGGAACAGCCGCGCTGCGTTCTGCTCGATCTCGAGCGGATTCGGTTGCCACTCCACCTCGGCCGCGGTCGACGAGTGAAGAACCTCGTACAGCTCGCGCGCACCCTGGGGCGGCGGGCAAGTGCCGCGGACCGCCTCCGGTTCCTCGTGGCATATCTCGGCCAAGCGGATCACGTCGCCCGTCGACGGTGGGCACGGGCGGTGGCCCGCCGCACCGCGCGCAAGGAGCGGGGGCGCCGACCCGACCCCCCGGCCGCGCATGTGCCGGCCGTGAGCTGCACCGTCATCTGCCAGAACGAGGAGCGGCTCCTTGCACACTGCCTCGAGAGTGTGACGTGGTGCGATGAGATCGTCGTCGTCGACGGCGGCTCGACCGACGGCACGCTCGGGATCGCCCGCCGGTTCGCGAGCCGCATCCTGGTGAATCCCTGGCCGGGCTACCGTGCCCAGAAGCAGGCGGCGCTCGATGCCTCGCGCGGTGAGTGGGTGCTCAATGTGCATGCCGACGAGCGCGTCACGCCCGACCTTGCGACCGAGATCCGCGCCGCCCTCGCGGAGGTGCCGCCCGAGGTGGTCGGCTTCGCAATCCCCCGTCTGGTCTGCTACCTCGGACGCTGGTGGTACCGGGGGGGGTGGTATCCGCGCCCGATCGTGCGCCTGGTGCGCCGGACGGCGACGCGCTGGGGCGGCGTCGACCCTCACGAGCGGGCCGAGGTGAAGGGGCGCGTCGTCCGCCTTCGCTGGCCGCTCCTCCACTACACGTACAGAGACATCACGGATCACCTGCGCAGTCTCAACAAGCTCACCTCGGTGGCGGCGGGGCAGCCGAAGCTCCCTCAGCGGATCGGTGCCAGTCGGCTGGTGGCCGAGCCGGCCTGGCGTTTCGTGCGCAGCTACCTGGTGCACCGCGGCTTTGTCGACGGGGTCCCCGGCCTCTTCGTGGCGATGACCGGCGCGTTCTACGTATTCCTCCGCTGGGCGAAGGTCTGGGAGCGACGACGGGACGAGGAACAGGCAGGCGAGGTGCCGCCGCTTGACCGATCTCAAGCCGGTTTCTAGGCTTCATCCCAACATGCGGATCGCGATCGTCACGCAGGAGGATCCCTTCTACCTGCCGCCGGCGCTGGACGCGTTCTGCCGCGCCCGGCGGACCGATGTCGTCGCGCTCATCATCCTGCCGGCTTTCAATGAACGGCTCACTGCGACTGCTAGCCGGCTCTACGCCTTCTACGGTCCGTGGGATTTCACGCGGCTAGCCATGCGGTATGCCTGGGCAATCATCGCCAATCGCCTGAACGGCCTCCGACCCCTCACTCGCCCGTACTCCGCCCACGACGTGGCGCGCCGCCACGCCATCCCCGTCCACCGCCCCGCCAAGATCAACGCGCCCGAGTTCGTCGAGGTGCTCCGCACGACCATCCGGCCCGACCTGCTCGTGTCGATCGCCGCGAGCCAGATCCTCCGGAAGGCCGTGCTCGGGACCCCGCGCCTCGGCTGCATCAACCTCCATTCCGCTCCGTTGCCGCGCTACCAGGGCATGATGCCGAACTTCTGGACGATGGTGGAGGGCGAGCCCGAGGCGGCGGTCACCGTGCACTACATGGTGGAGAAGCTCGACGCCGGGGACATCATCCTGCAGCGCGCCGTACCCATCCGTCCTCCGGACTCCCTGCACGACCTCATGGTGCGCTCCAAGGTGGTCGGCGTTGAGGCGCTCCTCGAGGCCGTCGACCAGATCGAGCGCGGCACGGTCACCGCCCGACCCATGGACGCAACCCGAGCGACGTACTTCTCCTTCCCCAAGCGCGCCGACGCCCAACGCCTCCGCCGCATGGGACGCGCATTGTTGTAAATGGTCTCCATCATCATCGTGAACTGGAACGCGGGCGCGGCGCTCTCGGCCTGTCTGGCGAGCCTCGCAGCTGATGCGGCCGAGGGCGGGAGCGCGCGGCAGGTGATTCTCGTGGACAACGGTTCGAGCGACGGCAGCACCGCGGTGGCCCGGGACCGTTACCGCGAGGTCGAGGTTCTCCAGACGGGGAGCAACCTAGGTTTCGCGGCCGGTGCCAACCACGGTGCCGAGGCGGCGCGCGGCGACGTCGTCGTCTTCCTGAATCCCGACGCGTGTGTGCGGACGGGAGCGATCCGCACCCTCGTCGATGCACTCCTCCTCACGCCTGGGGCCGGAATCGCCGGCGGCGGGCTGGTGGACGCGCACGGACGCTGGGAGCCGGCGGCGGCGCGCTTCGGCCCGCTGCGCCACCTGCTGCTCGACACGACGGTCGGCCGCCTCCCCGCGCGGCGGCGCCGTGCGCCGTACCGCGTCGATTGGGTCTACGGCACGTTCGTGGCGGTCCGGCGAGACCTCTTCCGCCACCTCGGCGGCTTCGATGCGCGCTACTTCATGTACGGCGAAGATCTCGACCTCTGCTACCGCGCGGCCTGCCAGGGGGTGCGGACCATCCACGTGCCGCAGGCGCGCGCCATGCACGCCGGCAGCGTGAGCGCGCGGGTGCGGTTCGGCGCCGAGCGTGAAGCCGAGGTTGTGAAGGGCGAGATGCGCTTCTACGCCGCCCGTCGCAGCGCGCGCGAGCTCCGCCTCTTCCGGCTGGCGGCGAGCTGCAAGTTCGGCCTCAAGACCGCGCTGGCGGCCGCGCGCGGCCGCCGCACGACCGCCACGATCTACGGGCGAGTCCTGCGCGCCTGCCTCGCGTTCGATCCGTCCTTCGAGACCGAATGACGGACGCCGCCGGGCTCGTGACTCTCGCCGTGCCGTGCCGGGCGGACGAGCCCGCGCTCGGTCGTGCGCTGGCGCTCGCGTGGCAGAGCTGGCGCCGGGCGGCGGGGTCGACTGGACGGCCGCTCGAGATCGCCGTCTGCCTGAACGGTCCGAATCCGGGCGAGCCGCTGGCCGAGGTCCGCGCCTTCGCCGCCTCGCTCCACGCACCGCTCGTGGAGCACGGCAACCAGGGAAGCCCCGCCGCTCCGGTGGCGCCGGTCACCGTGGTCGTCATCTCGAGCCAGCGTGCCGGGAAGCCGATCGCCTGGAATCTGCTCCGTCGCGCCGCGCGCGGCCCGATCGCGCTCTTCATGGACGCCGATGTCGCCTTCGAAGCGGACGCGTTCGGTCTGCTCCTGGGCGCACTTCGGGACCATCCCGACGCGGCCCTCGGCTCCGCCAAGACCACGTGCCGGTCTCGTCCGGGTCTCTTCGAGCGCATCATGGCAGCCCCCTACGGGATCGACTTTCCGAACCTCTCGCCGCAGCTCTACGCCGCCCGTCTGGCCGCGCTGCCCCTCGCCATGCCGGAAGACCTAATCGAGCCCGAGCGCTGGCTCGAGCTCGTCGTCGGCCGTGACCGGGTCGTGCGGGTGCCGGCGGCGCAGGTGCAGGTCCGGCTGCCCCACACCCTTCCGGACTTCTTCCGCCAGCGCATCCGCATCGAGATGGGCAAGGTTCAGCTCGCCCGAGACTACCCCGGACTCGCCACGCGAGGCGCGCCGCAGCCGCGCGCCGGCGCAGCACTCGCGCATCTCGACGCCACGGAGCTCGGGTGCCTCGCCGCCTACCTCGCCCTCCGGGCGAGTGCGCACGCGATCGCGCGCTGGCGCTACCGACGCGGGCAAACCGACGGCGTCTGGCGACAGGCGGCGAGCACCAAGCGCTGGGATCCCGAGTGAGGATACTCTTCCTCGCCACGCGTTTTCCGGTGCCGCCCTGGCGCGGCGATCAGGTCCGCGCCTACCATCACCTCCGCCTCCTGGCGACCCGCCACGCGATCACCTGCTGCGCCCTCGTGCTCCGTCCGCCACCGGCTCGGGCTCGCGCAGAGATCGAGGCGATGGGCGTGCGCGTGGAAATCGTCCGGCTCGGATGGGCCGGCAGCCTGCCCGCCCTCGCCGGTGGACTCCTGGGCGACGACCGGCCGTTCCAGGTGCTGCTCTACCTCCGGCGCCGGGCACGGGCGTCGCTCGACCGGCTGCTCGCGGCCGGTCACTTCGACCTCGTGCACATGCAGCTGGCGCGCGCCGCGGCCTATCTGCCGCCTGGAGCGTCGCCCGTCGTGATCGACCTGATCGACGCGCTCTCGGAGAACCTGGCCCGCCGGGCCGAGCGGGAGCGGACGCTCCTGGCGGCGATCCTCACCTGGGAGGCGCGGCGCGTGCGACGCCTCGAGGGCACGCTCGTCGCGCGCGCGCCCTGCCTCGTCGTCTCGGCAGGGGAGCGCGCGGCGCTCGGGAATCGCGACACGATCCGCGTCGTCCCGAACGGGGTCGACACGCAGGTCTTCGCCTACCGCGAGGACGCGCGCCCGCGCGCGCGGCTCGTCTTCGCGGGCAACCTCGGCTACTTCCCGAACGTCGATGCCGCCATCTGGCTCGCGCGCGACATCTTCCCGCGCGTGCGCGCGGCCGTCCCGGAGGCGGAGCTCCGTCTGGTCGGCGCGCGCCCGGCCCGTGGGGTCCGGGCGCTCTCCCGCTTGCCCGGCGTATCGCTCGGCACCGCCGTACCCGACATGGCCCCCGAGCTCCGGGCAGCGACCGTTGCGATCGTGCCGCTCCGCGCGGGCTCCGGAGTGCAAAACAAGGTGCTCGAGGCGATGGCCGTGGGCACGCCGGTCGTCGCGACGCCGCGTGCGGCCGCGGGACTCGACGTCCGGGCGGGCGAGCATCTCCTCGTCGCGGAGGACGCGGCCGGGCTCGCCGCAGCGGCGGGGATGCTCCTCCGCGATCCGGCGCGCGCGCGGACCCTGGCGCGGGCGGCGCGCACCCTGGTCGAAGAGCGCTATCGATGGGAGGACTCGGCGGCCGCGGTGGAGCAGGCGTGGCGCGGGGCGCTCCCCGCACCTTGAACGCGCCCGGCCTTCTGCTATGTCGCGCTCGGTGTACCGACGCGACAGGGGATGGCGCCTCCGCTGGGCGATCCTGGTCGCGGGCGACGTGCTCGCCGCCGGCCTCGCGTACCTTCTTGCCTTCGCGCTCCGGACCCGCGTCCCGTTCCCCTTCACGCAGGGCTACCTCCCGGTGCTCCGCTTCGCCGAGGTGCACCACCACTGGCGAGAGATGCTGCTCGCGCAGGTGGCCGTCCTCTACTTCCTCGGCCTGTACGAGCCGCGCGCCCTCACCACCCCGCGCGACCGCACCGGTGTGCTGGTGGCCGCCGCCGGGCTCGAGGTCCTCTTCCTGATCGCCGTCTACTTCTTCCGGCAGGATCTCAACTTCCCACGCTCGATCTTCGTCCTCTTCGCAGGCCTGAACGCGAGCCTGCTCGTGGTGTGGCGCCTCGGCAGCCACTCCCTGGTGGGGAGCTATCCCCGGCGACGCGTGCTGGTCGTCGGGACGAACGCGGCGGCCGCCGAGGTGGTCGAGACGATCCGCGTGCAACACTGGCTCGGGATGGACGTCGTGGGGGCCGTGGCGGATGACGGCTGCAATGCGACCGCTCTCCAGAACGTCCCGGTCGTGGGCTCGCGCGATGAGCTCCCCGCGCTCTGCGAGCAGCACCGGGTCGACGAGGTCATCATCGCCTCGGACCTCACGTGGCAGGACCGGCTGCTCGACGCGCTCAGCCGACGGAAGGGGACGCGGGCGCGGATCTGTGTCGTGCCGTCGCCGTACGAGATCCTGATCGGACGGCCCGAACACCTCCGCTTGCACGACATCCCGCTCATCGAGGTGATCCGCGACCCCGAGTCGGGCGGGGCGAGCGCGACCAAGCGGCTCTTCGACCTCGTGTTCGCCGTCGCGCTGGCCGTACTCGCCTTGCCGGTGATGCTCCTGGTCGGGCTCGCCGTGAAGAGCACCTCGCGGGGACCCGCGCTCTATCGCCAGCAACGGGTCGGGAAGGACGGCGGGGCGTTCATGATGGTCAAGTTCCGCACCATGCAGGTCAACGCGGAGCGCACGACGGGACCCGTGATGGCGAGCGAGAACGACCCGCGGGTCACCTGGCTCGGCCACTATCTGCGCGCCGCACGGCTCGACGAGCTGCCCCAGCTCTGGAACGTGCTCCGCGGCGACATGAGCTTCGTCGGACCGCGGCCGGAGCGACCCGAGTTCGTGGGACAGTTCGAACAGGATATCCACGGCTACGCCGAGCGCTTCATGGTGCGTCCCGGCCTGACCGGATATGCGCAGGTGAACGGGGAGTACCACACCTCGGCGGCCACGAAGCTCAAGTACGACCTGGCCTACATCTACAACCGCTCCCTCACCGCCGCGGACGGGGAGCGGGGGTCGGGGCACCCCCGAGCGCCGCCTGTGAGCTCGCGCACGCGACGTCCGAGCCAACGCGCGCCGCACCACGCGAGCGAACCGAAGGCGAGCGGGGGTGCCCCGACCCCCGCTCCCCGTCCGCGCGCCCCCCACTGATGCGCGTGCTGCACGTCGACCCCGAGCCGGCATGGGGCGGGGGCGAGACGCAGGTGCTGGCGCTTCTCGCCGAGCTCGCGGCGCGTGACGTTACGGTTCGCCTCGCTGCGCATCCGGACGGACCGCTCGCCCGCGCGGCCGCGGCGCGCGGCGTGCCGCTGGTGCCGCTTCGCGTCCGGAACCACCTCGACCTGGGCGCGGCGCTGGCGCTCCGTCGCCTCGTCCCCGGCCATGACGTCGTCCACTTCCACACCGCGCGGGCGCACGCGCTCGCGCCGCTCTGCCGCGGACGGGGCGCCCGGCTCGTCGTCACGCGGCGGATGGACTACGTGCCGACGGGTGGTCCCTACGCCCGCTTCCTCTACAACCGCGCCGTCGACGCCGTTATCGCGATCTCGGAGGGCGTGCGGCAGGCGCTGCTGCGGGTCGGCGTGCGTGACGACCGCATCCGGGTCGTGCCGAGCGGCGTCGACGCGGATGCCTGCGTCGCGCCGCCGCGGGCAGGGGAGGGCCTCCGCGCGGCCTGGGGCTTCACGCCGGACGACGTCGTGGTCCTCGTCCTCGGGGCGCTCGAGCGGCGGAAGGGCCACGCGGTCCTGCTCGAGGCCGCCGTCGAGCTGACGGCCAGTGCGACACGTCTTCGCTACGTCTTCTGCGGCGACGGCGGGGAAGCGGCCGCGCTCGCCCGGGCGGCGACGCCGCTGGGCGCCGGCGTGGTGCGCTTCGCGGGTTTTCGCGACGACGTCGCCTCCTGCCTCGCCGCCGCCGACATCGTTGCGCTGCCCTCGCTGCGCGAGGGCCTCGGGGTCGCGGCGCTCGAGGCGATGGCCGCCGGCCGGGTGGTCGTCGCTAGCCAGGTCGGTGGCCTCGCCGAAGTGGTGGCGCACGGAGAGACGGGACTCCTCGTCTCGCCGGGCGACGCGCGCGATCTGGGCGCGGCACTCGCGCACCTCGCGGCGGACCGCGAGCTCCGGAGGCGGCTCGGCGCGGCGGGCCGGGCGCGGGTGCGCGCGCGGTACACCACGGCGCGGATGGCGGAGGGCACGCTCGCCTGCTACGGAGAGGCGCCATGCGCGTGAGCGCACGACAGCTCGACGAGCTCATCGGGCGGTTCCGACGCGTGCGGGTGCTCGTGGTGGGCGATCTCATGCTCGACCAGTTCGTGTGGGGCCGCGTGCAGCGCATCTCGCCGGAAGCCCCGGTACCGGTCGTCTCCGTGACCGCGGAGGATCGCCGACCGGGCGGCGCGGGCAACGTGGTGAGCAACATCGCCGCGCTCGGCGGGAAGGCTGCCGCCTGTGGGATCGTCGGGCATGATGCGGCGGGAGAGCACCTCCGGGGGTCTCTCCGCGCCCTCGGGGCGACGACCGACGGCGTCGTCGTCTCCCGTCACGGCGAGACGATCCAGAAGACCCGCATCATCGCCCACCATCAGCAGGTCGTCCGCCTCGACCGGGAACCCGCCGCCTCGCTGGACGGTGCGAGCCCGCGGGGCGTGCGCGACTTCGTGCTCCGCCACCGGGCACGCTATGACGTGGTCGTGGTGTCCGACTACGGAAAGGGGACGATCGGGCCAGAGCTGCTCGGCGCGCTCGCCGAGATCCACGCGCGGACCCCCTTCACCTGGCTCGTCGATCCCAAACGGTCGAACTTCGCGCACTACCGGCGCCCCTCCCTAATCAAACCGAACCGGGAGGAGGCCGCGGTCGCCGCCGATCTCGAGATTCACGACGCGGCCTCGCTGCGCGCCGCCGGTACGCGCCTCCTCGAGCGCTGGGAGGCTGGCGCCGTGCTGGTCTCGCGGGGCGAGGAAGGGATGGCGCTCTTCAAGCGAACGTCCCGGGGTGGCGTGGCCGTCCGTGAATTCCCCACCGTCGCCCGCGAGACCTTCGACGTCACCGGCGCCGGCGACACGGTGATCGCGGCCTGCGCCCTGGCCCTCGGCGCCGGCGGCACCCTGGAGGAGGCCACCGTCCTCGCCAACCACGCCGCCGGCCTCGTCGTCGCCAAGATCGGCACCGCCACCGCCACCGCCGACGAGCTCCGTACTGCCCTCCGACAGTGGAGCTAGTGAGGAACGGAACGTGTAGCGTACGCGACCTCACAGGCGGCGCTCGGGGGGGCCCCGCGCCCCGCTCCCCGTATGCGACAGCGGTTCCGTTCTTCAGCATTCCGCTGGCGCTGACTCGGGACTTCGAGGTCTCCAGGGCGCGGCTTTGCCGCGCCCTGGATGTCCCGAGCGCGCGTCAGCGTGCGAGCAATCACGCGGGAGCCGCAGGCGTCAGCGTGCGGCGACGGGGGTCCGGGGGCATCGGAGGAGCGGAGCGCGCGGAGCGCGCGAGCACCGCACGGGCCCCCGGATGAAATCAATGACCGGATACGGAGCCGGCTCGGCCGAGGCGCCTGCCGCCCGGGTGGCGGTCGAGATCCGCAGCGTCAACCAACGCTTCCTCGACGTCCGCGTCACGGCGGCGCGCGAGTACGCCGCCTGGGAGCGCGAGATCCGGAGCCGCGTCCAGGCGGTCGCGCAGCGGGGACGTGTCGACGTGACGGTGGCGCGCACGCCGCTCGCGGCGCGGCGGCGGTATGCCGTCACGGTGCGCATGGAGCTCGCGCGTGCCTACGTCCAGGCGGGACGGGAGCTCGCCGACCGGCTCGGGCTCGGTGGGTCCGTCCGGCTCGCCGACGTCCTCCGGCTTCCCGACCTGTTCGAGGTGAGCGAACGCGCGCCCGAGCTGGGTCCGGAGCTACCGGCGGTCCGTCGCGCCCTCGGCGCGGCGCTCCGCGCCTTCGACGCCGAGCGCCGCCGGGAGGGCCAGCACCTGCGCCAGGACATGCTGCGCCGGGTCGCCCGCCTGCGGCAGGCCACGAGGACGATTCGCCGCCGGCTCCCCCGCGGGCTCGCCGCCCTCCGCCGCCGCGTCGAGGAGCGGCTCGTTCGCCTCACCCGATCGACCGAGCTGGACGCGGGCCGGGTCGCGGAGGAGGCCGCGGTCCTCGCCGAGCGGAGCGACATCACCGAGGAGCTCGTGCGCCTCGAGAGCCACCTGGCCGCGCTCGATGCGGCCCTCACCGCACGCGGTCCGGTCGGCAAGCGGATCGAGTTCCTGCTCCAGGAGGTGCATCGTGAGCTCACCACGACCGGCGCGAAGGCGGGTGACCTGGCGATCGGCGAGCTCGTGCTCGCTGCGAAGGCCGAAGCCGAGAAGCTGCGCGAGCAGGTGCAGAACGTCGAGTGAGGCCCTCCGAGGTCCGGCCGAGGTTTCCTCGTGAGCCTCGAGCACGGGATCACCCGAGCACTCGTCCGCACCGTCAGAACCCTTCGCTGGCAGGAGCTGCCAGCCGAGGCGCGTGAGGTCGCGCGCCACTGTCTCCTCGACTTTCTGGGCGTCGCGCTCGCCGGGGCACGGGAGCCCCTGAGCGAGATCCTGATCGACGTCGTGGTGCGCCGCGAGGGGTCGTCCGAGGCGGGCATCCTCGGGAGACCGGAGCGCGCGAGTCGCCTCTCGGCGGCACTGGTCAACGGCGCGGCCGCCCACGCACTCGACTTCGACGACACGCACACCGCGATGAACGGGCACCCATCAGCGCCGGTGCTGCCGGCGCTCCTCGCGCTCGCGGAGACGGAGGAGACGAGCGGCGAGCAGCTCCTCGCAGCGCTCGTCGCCGGGATCGAGCTCGAATGCCGGCTCGGCGGCCTGCTCGGCCCGGGCCACTACGCGGTCGGGTTCCATTCCACGGGCACGCTGGGGGCGTTCGGCGCCGCGGCGGCCTGCGCACATCTCCTCGGGCTCGACGAGGAGCAATGGGCCCACGCGCTCGGGCTCGCAGGGACGCAAGCGGCGGGCCTCAAATCCGGGTTCGGAACGATGGCGAAACCCCTGCATGCGGGCCGGGCGGCCGCGACCGGCCTCCTCTCCGTCCTCCTCGCGCGTGGCGGATTCACGGCCAACCCGACCATCATCGAGGCGCCCCAGGGATTCGCGGCCACGCACGCCGGGGCGGGAGGCACGACGGACACCCCCGACCGGAACGACCGCCTCTTCGTCCGCGCGACCCTCTTCAAGTACCACGCCGCCTGCTACCTGACGCATGCCGCGATCGAGGCGTCGTCCGCGCTCCGGACGGCGCACCGTCTCGAGCCGGAGGCGATCGACCGCGTCACCGTGCGCGTGGCGCCGGCGCTGCTCGGCGTGTGCGCCATCCCCGAGCCGCGGACGGGTCTCGAGGGCAAGTTCAGCCTGCGCGCCACGACGGCGATGGCGCTCCTAGGGGACGACACCGGCAACCCCGCCGCTTTCACCGATTCCCGCATGGGCGACCCGCGGCTCCGCGCCCTCCGCGACCGGATATCCGTCGAGACCGTGCCGGGGACACCATCGACGCGCGCCGCGGTCGTCATCGAGACGCGGGGCCGGCGGGTCGACGCCGAGGTGGACACCGGGGTCCCCGCCAGTGACCTCGGCGCCCAGCGCGAGCGGCTAAGGCGCAAGTTCCTCACGCTGGCGACCCCCGTCGTCGGTCGCAAGGGAGCGGTCCGGCTCGCCGACGCGGCACTCGGCGCCGACGAGTTGCCGTCTGCGGCAGGGCTGATCCGCCTCGCACAGCCCCAGTGAACACCGTCGGCCGGTTGGCGTGGCGGGCTGGGGCCCGTCAGATACCGCGCCATAGGCGGGTGCAGAAGGGCCGAACGCCGGTATAATACCGGCGTGCTGATCACCATCTCCGGCCTCCCGGGGAGCGGCAAGACGACCGTCGCCCAGCTCGTCGCCCGCACCCTCGACCTCGAGCACGTCTACGCCGGCGACATCTTCCGCAAGCAGGCCGAGGTGCAGGGGCTGACGCTCGAGGAGTACCAGCGCCGTGCCGAAACCGATCACTCGATCGACCGTGCCCTCGACGACCAGATGCGGTCTCGCGCAAAGCGCGGGAACGCTGTCTTGGAAGGGCGTCTCGCGGCCTTCATGGCGGAGGCCGCCGGGGTGAAGGCGCTGCGCGTCTTCCTCGATGCGTCCGAGGCGGTGCGCGCGGAGCGCATCGCGGGGCGCGAGGGGGGTGGGAAGGGCGAGCGGCTCCGGGAGATCCAGGCGCGCGAGGCCTCGGATGCGCGCCGCTACCGGGAGATCTACGGCGTCGACTACCACGACCCCACGCACTACGACCTCGTGCTGCACAGCGACGGGCGTTCCCCCGCGGATCTGGCCGCCGAGATCGTCGAGCACGCCCGCCGGACCCGATGACCATCGGCGAGCTGATCGACCGGGTGCGGGCCTACCACCCCGCCGCGCCGGTCGACCTGATCCAGAAGGCCTACGACTTCTCCGCCGAGAAGCACCACGGGCAGCGTCGCCTCTCCGGCGAGCCCTACCTCACCCACCCGCTCCAGGTGGCCGGCATCATCGCCGATCTCCGGCTCGACGTGCCGAGCGTCGCGACGGGCCTCCTGCACGACACCGTCGAGGACACGCTCGCCACCCTCGAGCAGATCGAGCAGACCTTCGGCCCCGAGATCGCGGCGCTGGTGGACGGGGTCACCAAGATCGGCCAGATCAACTTCCGCTCGCGCGAGGAGAAGCAGGCCGAGAACTTCCGGAAGATGCTGCTCGCCATGGCGCGCGACTTGCGCGTCATCCTGATCAAGCTCGCCGACCGTACCCACAACATGCGCACCCTCGGGCACCTCCCGCCCGAGCGACAGGTCGAGATCGCGCAGGAGACGCTCGACATCTACGCACCGCTCGCACATCGCCTGGGCGTCAACTGGATCAAGAGCGACCTCGAGGACAACGCGCTCCGCTTCCTCCATCCCGAGGTCTACTACCAGCTGAAGCGGAGCGTCGCGAAGAAGAAGGCCGAGCGCGAGAAGTACATCAAGGAGGTCATCTCCGTCCTCACCAAGAGGCTCACCGAGGCCGAGATCGAGGCGGAGGTGAGCGGCCGGCCGAAGCACTTCTACTCGATCTACGAGAAGATGCAGGCGCAGAACCTGCTCTACGACCAGATCTACGACCTGGTCGCCTTCCGGATCGTGGTCGACACGGTGGGGGAGTGCTACGAGGGCCTCGGCGTCGTGCACGCCAACTGGAAACCCGTACCGGGCCGGTTCAAGGACTACATCGCGCTTCCCAAGGCGAACGGCTACCAGTCGCTACACACGACGGTCATCGGCCCGTACGGCGAGCGGATCGAGATCCAGATCCGCACCCGCGAGATGCACCGGGTGGCCGAGTACGGCATCGCGGCCCACTGGCGCTACAAGCAGCCCGGCACGCTCGGTACCGACGACGGGCAGCGCTTCGCCTGGCTCCGGCAGATGCTCGAGTGGCAGCAGCACCTCCAGGATCCTCAGGAGTTCCTCCGCTCGGTGAAGGAAGACCTCTTCACGGAGGAGGTCTTCGTCTTCACCCCGAAGGGCGATCTCCTGAACTTCCCGGTCGGCGCCACCGTCATCGACTTCGCCTACCGGATCCATTCCGAAGTCGGGCAGCACTGCGCCGGGGCGCGGGTCAACGGCCGCATCGTGCCGCTCCGCTATCAGCTGCAGAGCGGCGACACCGTGGAGATCGTCACCACGACGAGCCAGGCCCCGTCGAAGGACTGGCTGAAGCTCGTGAAGACCTCGCGGGCCAAGGCGCGCGTGCGCGGCTGGGTGAAGGGCCAGCAGGCGGCTCGCTCGATCGCCGTCGGCCGCGAGATCCTCGAGCGCGATCTCGCGCGGCATGCGCTCGACTTCGGGCGCCTGCGGATCGATGGCACGCTCGCGCGCGTGGCGCGTGAGCTCTCCCAGAAAGACGAGGACACGCTGCTGGCCGGCGTGGGGTACGGGAAGATCACCGCCCAGCAGGTACTCGCCCGCATCCTCCCCGAGGAGGAGATCGAGCGTCGCCGCGAGAAGGCCGAGGGACGTCTGCAGCGTCTCTTCCGCCTCGTCAGCCGACAGACGACGAGCGGGGTCACGGTGTCGGGCGTGGACGATGTCCTCGTTCGCTTCGGGAAGTGCTGCAGCCCGCTGCCGGGGGAGCGCATCACGGGCTTCATCACCCGGGGCCGGGGCGTCACGGTGCACGCCCTCGACTGCCCGAAGGTGCTGGAGAGCGATCCCCAGCGTCGCATCGAGGTGCAGTGGTCGGACGGGAAGGGGACACCACGCGCCGTCAAGGTCGAAGTGACGTGCGTCGATCAGCCGGGGTTGCTCGCGGCGATGTCGAAGGCGATCAGCTCGGCCGGCATCAACATCGCGCGCGCACACGTGCACGCGCTGGGCGACCACAAGGCACAGAACACCTTCGAGCTCATGGTGACCAATGCCGAGGAGCTGAACCGCGTCATGCGAAACCTCGGCAGGGTGCGGGGGGTGATGAGAGTGGCCCGGCTCCGCACGTGACGCGCGAGCGGACGGCGATCACGGCCGAGGGGGCACCACGGGTGCTCGGCCCCTATGCGCAGGCCGTCGCAGTCGGAGACCTCGTCTTCTGCGCCGGGCAGGTGGGCCTCGACCCGGCGAGCGGGCGGCTCGTCCCGGGCGGAGTGGAGGCCGAGACGGCACGCGTCCTCGAGAACCTCGCAGCGGTGCTCGCCGCCGCGGCGCTGGGGCTCGGCGACATCGTGAAGACGACGGTCTACCTCGTCGACCTGGGGGAGTTCGCGGCGATGAATGCCGTCTACGGCCGGTATTTCTCCCCTCCGTATCCGGCGCGGGCGACGGTCGGCGTCGCGGCCCTGCCCGCCGGCGCGCGGGTGGAGATCGAGGCGGTGGCGACCCGCCGGTGAGCGGCGCTTCGGCACCCCAAAGCGGGCGGCCGCCGCGAGCGGGCGGAGATCCTAGCGGGCCTTCTGCACCCGCCCAGAACGGAGACAGCGGGTGCAGGCGAGGACGCGCCGGCCTCCGCCACCGATCTGCACGTGCACGCGCTGGAGGTTCGGTCGCCAGAGTCGCTTCGTCTTGTTGTTGGCGTGGCTCACGTTGGAGCCAACCGACCGCCGCTTGCCGCAGATCTCGCAGGCGCGCGCCATGGATCAGCGTCGGTAGCATGGCGAGACGGGGGTTGCAACGGACGATGCCTTGGGAGGCGAGGGGCAAAGGGGCTACGTCCGCAAGCGCCCGGCTCGGGAGGCGACGCGATGGCCGAGACACG
>VBLA01000370.1 GCA_005879245.1 Deltaproteobacteria bacterium | reverse complement strand
ACCGTTCTGCGCGTCGGTCATGAAGTCCTGGACGGGGAAGGTCATCGACGGCACGTGGTTCCTCACGTAGGAGAACTCGTCTGCGAACGCGATCTGGGAGAAGTAGATCTTCCAACTGACGCCGGCCGTATCGAGGAGATTGAAGATCGTGGGCTGGGCGAAGTCGTTGACCGGGTCGCCGGTGGGGAGATCGTTGGCGATGTGGCCGAACGAGGTGCCGGCCAGCAGGAAGAAGCGGTTCGGGAAGGTCTGGGTCAGCACCGAGCAGAAGTACCGGTCGCTCGTCGCGAAGGCGCTGAACAGCGCGTAGTAGAACGGCAGGTCGGTGCGGTCGTAGAAGCCCATCGTCCGCTGCCCGGTCGGATCCGTCGGGTCCACGTTCTGGGCCGTGAAACCGTCCATGCGGCCGCCGTCGTACTCCTTGTGCGTGCCGTTCCAGGAGTGATCGAGATCGGCCGTCTCGCAGTACGTGGTCTTGTGGAAGGTGCCGATCGCGGGCCCGTCCGGATTCGTCGGGTCGGGGTTCGACGAGTTCGGCCGCGGCGGGCGCACGCGCGGCTGCCCCTGGTCGTGCAGGCGGCCGAAGTAGTGATCGAAGGAACGGTTCTGCTGCATGAGCACCACGATGTGGTCGATGGGGATCGCCGATCCATGTGGCCGGCCGGGAAGCGTCTCCGCAGGCATGGCCCCCGGACCGAACCGGCACCTGGGCACCCGCTCGGCACGTGCGGGCGGGGCAGAGAGGAGTGCCGCGAGGCACGCGAGCAGGGGTAGGCTGAATCGTCGCATGTGAGAACCTCCCGAGGGCAGCAGCATGTCGGCCTCGTCGTGGGCGCCAGAGCCTCGTCGAGGTGCGGGATCGAGAGCAACACGACAAGACGGCAGCCGGCGCGGCCAAAGTCGGTGAGCCCGGGCCGGTTCGGTGGGGGAGTCAGCCACGGGCGCCGATCAGCCCGATCCGTTGCAGGTCGACGGGTCGGGCTCGACGGCCACCGGCAATCGCAGGAAGTTGACGCCGATCTGCGAGGAGTCCACCACCGTGACGCCGTCCGGGAAGCTCAGGTTCTGACCCAGCACCTGCGGCGCCTGCGGCGCGCCGTTGACGAACTGGACCATCGAGGTTCGTCCGCACCCGGTGGAGGTGTCCGCATGTCGTACTCGACGATCGATCCCCCTCCCTGACCCGGCACGCCGGGCAGGAGGACGCTGCTGACGTACCAGTGGTCCGTGCCGGGAACACGCACGATCGCTGCCGGGGTCGGGGACGCTGCGACCGGGAAGAGCGTCTTGGTCGGCGCCGTGGTGACGAGATGGTCCATACCGGGGCAGTCGGCCTCGCTGGTCGGGAAGGGCGGCGAATACTTCCACATGTGGCCCATGCCGGTCTCGGCCAGGTAGATGTTGCCCGCCTCATCCATGGCCGGCATGCCGGCCTGCGCCAGGTCTTGTCGAGGAAGCAGTACGTATCGTAGCGATCGCGCGGGCCGGGGAAGAAGACGAGCAGGCTGCCCTTGTGGCTCGGATCCGTGTCGGTCGGATCGCCGCTCCCCACGTCGTTCCCGAACAGGTTCCCGGCTGCGTCGAAGGCGCACCCCTACGGGTCGATGTTACCCTGTGGGGCCGGCGGGGGCGACATCCCGAGCGGGGTCGTCGAGAAGCCCGGCCACGCGGTGTGGATGTGGCGCCTTGCCCACTTGCCGTTTCGCTTGAAGACGGCCCAGCCGTCGGGATCCGGCCCGACGAAGAAGGGGCTGCCGCGACGGGTGACGCTGCAGCGCGCCTGCGGCGGATTCTGGTCGAGGCACGACTCGCGCCACGTGTCGTCGGCGATCACGAACTTGCACGGCCTGCACCAAGGCGCGGTAGGTCGGCGCGCTGCGCGCCGCCACGCGGTGCAGCGCCTGCACGAGGCCGCCGGGGGTGGCCCAGCTGGGATGGTCGAGGGTGCGCCGGCCGCGTGTCGAGCAGGCCGTTCCCCCCCCGGCGACGCCCGCTGAACTGACCCTGGCTCTACGGCACGAACTCGTCCGCGCGCTGCTACATCGGGCGAAGCGCGTGCACCCCGCTGCCGGCGCCGCTCTCCGAGTCCCCGGAGCCGACGAACAGCGTGTCGCCCACCAGCGCTGCGCTCGAATTGACCGCCCCCAGCATCGGAAACTCCTGGAGCAGCATTCCGCTCTGGGCATCGAAGGCGCGGAGCGAGTTCGGCGCGGATGACCCGACGAAGACGACACCGTTCGCCACCGACGAGGCCCCGGCCGCAGGGCCCCCGTTCTCCTCCCATGGGACCGTCCGTGCGGCCGGGTCGAAGGCGTGCATGGTCGGCTGCTGGAGGACGGTGTCGCGGGGGTCGGACGGGTTGCAGACGCCGTTCGGATTCCCGAGCTCGCCGAAGGCCGTGCCGCCGTAGACGCGCTGGCCGTCGAAGGCCGTCGAGCCGATGAAGCCGCCCGAAAACCCGCCGAAGACGACGTTCGCCCGCCATACGAGCTCGCCCCCGCGATTGGGGGTCACCCGCTTGAGGACGTAGTAGGTCCCGTCCTTGCCCCCTTCCCCGACCCACTGGTTCGCGCCGACGTCGAGGATGTTCGGCGAGGCGCCGAAGTCGAAGTCGCAGATGTCGCCCTGACGGGGGCGGAACGCCCAGCTGACCTTGAGGCTGCCCGCCCGCAGCGCGAGCATCGCCTCGTGGTAGGGCGGCGGGGCGTCGAAGCCGCAGTCCGCGGTGCCGAAGAAGACGAGCCGCTTCCGCTCGTCGACGGCCGCCGAGGACCAGACCCCGCCGCACCCCCGGTTCTGCCCCGGACCACGCACCGGCTTCCCGTTGGCGTCGAGGACGGGGTCGGTCTCGAAGCGCCGGCGGATCTGGCCGGTGCGCGCGTCGAGCGCGACGATGGTGCCGCGGTAGCCGTTCGCCCCGTCGGTGGTGTGGCCGATGAAGACGCGCCGCTTGAAGACGGCGGGCGAGGAGAAGATGCGGGTCGGATCGTTGGCGTCGCTCTCGCAGTTCACCGCCTCGGGATTGCCGCAGATGATCTTCTTCCAGACGAGCGTGCCGTCGGCCGCGTTCAGGCAGTACATCGTCTTGCCGCCGGCGAAGTACACCTTCCCGTCGACGACCGCGGCCGAGGACGTGATGAGCCCGCCATCCGTCTGGGCGCGATCCTGCGGCGCGCTCGGCCCCCCGGGGCACTGGGCCGGAATGGGTTGCACCGTGCTCTGGCAGTCGACCTGGAAGCTCCACATGAGCGTCCCGCTGGCGGCATCGAGGGCATAGAAGAAGCCGTCCCACGAGCCCACGTACACGACCCCGTCCACGACGGCGGGCGAGGCGCTGACCGCGTCGCCGGTCGTGAAGTCCCAGGCGGGCGCCAGGAGAGTCACGTTGCTCGGGTTGATGAGCGAGTCAGCGTTGGTGAAGCTGTGCTTCAGGTCGCGCCCGTACATCGGCCAGTCGAGGCCAGCCGCGAGCGACGGCGCGAGCAGGAAGGCGAGCGCCAGCAGACGCACCTGTGAAGGCTTCATCATCACACCTCCGTGACGCATATGCAGCGGCGCCGGCTATCCGCCGCCGTTGCACGTCGTCGGGGACGGTTCGGGGGCCGGCGCGAGCCTCGGGAAGTTGACGTGGACCTGTGACGAGTCGATCACCGTGATGCCGTCGGGGAAACTCAGGTTCTGTCCCAGCACCTGCGGCGCCTGCGGCGTGCCGCCGACGAACCGGACCATCGAGACGCGGCCGCAGCCGGTGGAGGTGTCGGCGTTGAGGTTCAGCTCGGCGTAGTAGAGCGTGCCGTCCGACCCGACGTCCATGCCGAGCGGGTTGAGGAGGGTTCCGGGCGGGACG
>VBLA01000445.1 GCA_005879245.1 Deltaproteobacteria bacterium | reverse complement strand
CGGGCGATGCCCGTGCGCCCGCCCCTCTGGCTCCCGCTCTTCCTGCTGGCCACCTCGGCGGCCGCCGGCCCCGACGGCGAGCTGCACGAGCGGGCCATCGTCGTGGACACGCATTCCGACTGCACGCAGCGGATCGTCTACGGTGGGGTCGATCTCGCACAGCCCCAGCCCGACATGCAGGTGGATCTGCCGAAGCTGAAAGCCGGCGGCGTCGACGCGCAGTTCTTCTCGATCTTCGTCGGCCCGTGGCAGGCGAAGCCGGACGGGTTCTACGCCGAGGCCCTGAAGCAATTCGAAGCCGTGCACGCCTTGATCCGGGCGAATCCCGAGACCATCGCGTGGGCCCGGACGGCGGCCGACGTCCGGGCGAACGCCGCCCGGGGAGTCATCTCGGCGCTGTTCGGCGTGGAAGGCGCGCACGCACTGCTCCCCGGGGGGCAGCGCGAGCTGCTCGCGCATCTCCGTCGCTTCCACGAGCTCGGGGCCCGCTACATGACCCTCACCTGGTCCATCGCGAGCCCGGTCGGCGGCTCCTCGGGGGACGACAGTGACGGCCAGGGGCTCACCGACGTCGGACGGGCGATCATCGACGAGATGCATCGGCTCGGGATGATCGTCGACCTCTCGCACGTCTCCGATCCGCTCTTCTGGGACGCCATCCGCTACGCGCGCCGGCCCGTCATCGCCTCGCATTCCTCCGCCCGGGCGCTCGCCAACGTGCCGCGCAACATGACCGACGCGATGCTGAAGGCGGTCGCCCGGAACGGCGGTGCGGTGTGCGTCAACTTCGGCTCCGGCTTCCTCGACGACCGGTTCTTCGCGGCGGAGGAGGCCATCCGGGCCCGGGTGCGGGGGCTCGACCTCGCGCCCCGGGAGCAATGGCAGGCCGTCCGCGAGGAGACGGCGCGCCTGCCGCCCGTGCCGCTCGCGCGGCTGATCGACCACATCGACCACATCGCCCGCGTCGCGGGCGTCGATCACGTGTGCCTGGGTAGCGACTTCGACGGCGTCGCGGCGACACCCGCGGGGCTCGAGGACGCCTCGAAGCTCCCGGCGGTCACCGTCGAGCTGCGCAAGCGGGGCTACACCCCCGGCGAGGTGGAGAAGATACTGGGGGGCAACACGCTGCGGGTGCTCGAGGCGAACCAGCCCTGATCTCAGATGTAGCGTGCCCAGCCGTGAGGGTGCGCGGCCTTGTAGCCCCGGTACCACGCGCAGAGCGGATAGAGCGCGACCACCGTGCCCGCCGCGGCCAGGTAGGTGACCGCGAGCCCGGCCCGGTGAGAGAGGCCGAGGGCCCAGCTGACCAGCTCGAGCACGTGCACGTGCAGAAGGTAGAAGAAGAGCGCCGTCTGTCCGAGCACGAGGAGCGGCCTCATGGCCGCCGGCTGCCTGCGCCGCGCGACACCGAGGAGCGGGCCGAGGCAGAGCGCCATCAGCCCGAGCTCGAGCGTGGTGTAGGAGAGGCTCGGCGGGTATTTGCTGACGTGCAGCCACTGCACGAGCGAGCCATCGTCGCGCCCGAGACGCATGTTGCCGTAGCCGTCGAGGGCGCGAACCACCGCGAAGAGCGCGAGCGACCCGAGCCCGGCCCGGACCAGCAAGCGTCCGACCCGTGCCGGCGGCGCGGTGCCGACGCGGCGACCGAAGCACCAGCCGAGCAGCATCATGGCAAGCCACGGCAAGACCGGGTAGCCGACGATCAGCCGCCCGAAGAACCCTCCCGAGAGGAGGAGCGCGACGGGGAGCGTCGGCTCGCCTCCCGTCGCCATGAGCGCGACACCCGTCAGGAGCTCGCCTGCCGCGACGACCACGAGCGCCATCCCGAGGAGCCAGCGGTCGTCGAGCCGGCGGAGCGCCACCATGGCCACCATGCTGCCCCCGATCGCGTAGAGCACCTGCAGGAGGACCTGGCCGGGGACGAACACCCAGGACATCCAGAGCGGATCGAGCGCGGCGATGATCAGGCCGCGGGTCAGGAGGAACCGGTCGATCGCACCGTCGGACTCGCCGGCGGCGCGGCGCTTCTCGACGCCCAGGGCCAACGCCGCGCCCGCCAGGAAGACGAACGTCGGAGCGCAGAGATGGGTGATCCAGCGGGTGAAGAACTGCGCCGCCGGGAGCGGCATGCCCGGGTGATACATCCCGGCGCTGTCGCTCATGAGGCGCCCGGCGTTGAACGCGCCCGAAGCGTGGTCGACCGTCATGAGGATCATGACGATGCCGCGCAGCCAGTCGAGTGCCGGCAGCCGCGCCGCGGGCGGCGTCACCTCTGCGACGGCTCGCCGCAGAGGCTCCGGAGCAGACAATGGCATTATGTGAAGCCTCGTAGCGAGATTGCTAGTCGATGGGGCGGAGGTTGTCCGAGACCCTTCCGTGGTAAGCGTCGATGGCAGAAAGGACCTGGAGGTACCCCGGCCACCCGTAGATGGGGATCAAGCCGAGCC
>VBLA01000444.1 GCA_005879245.1 Deltaproteobacteria bacterium | reverse complement strand
GCGACGAAACGGAGCACGCTCTGACGCGCGAGGCCTCCTTCTCCCGCCAGCCAGCCCGCGATCACCACCGCGGGACGCTCGAGCGGGCGCCGGAAGACCGCAATCGCCCGGCTCACGAGCTCGGCGGCGCGGTCGGCCGCATCGTCCGGCAGGAGGAGCCCCAGTCGCGGCGCGAGCGTCTCGACTGCGAGGTAGGCGAGCCCCCCGGCGGTAGCTCCCGCCGCCCAGCCCGGCAGGATGCCTGGTGAGGCGAGCGCGGCCCAGGCCGCGGCGGCCGCGGCGCCAGCCGTCCCGAGCTCCCGCGTGACGAGCAGTGTGAGCCAGAAGCGCCGCGGGCGGGCAGGCGGGTCACCGTGGCGGAGGAGACGCGGAGCATGCGGGGCGCTGAGCAGGACGAGCAAACCGAGGAACGCGACGAGCGCGGCGAGCGCCAGCCCCACCGTCATGCGAAGTGATCGAACCCGTCTCGAGGAAGCGCGAGGACGCGTCCCGCGGCGTCACGGAGACGCACCCCGGGCGGCCCCGCGACCAACCGCCCGACGCGGCTCAGCCGGCATCCGAGCCGCGGCGACAGGCGCGCCGCGAGGTGTTCGCGCCTCGGCGGCATGGCGACCACGAGTTCGTAGTCCTCGCCCGCGGTCGCCGCAAACGTCGGGGCGGCCTCGCCGAGCGCCCGGCGACAGCCGAGCGCGAGCGGCAAGCTGGCCGCCTCGAGCTCCGCCGCGACACCGCTCGCCCTGCAGAGGTGGCCCACGTCCTGCACGAGACCGTCGCTC
The DNA here is from genome assembly GCA_005879245.1 of Deltaproteobacteria bacterium. Lineage (GTDB taxonomy): Bacteria > Desulfobacterota > Binatia > DP-6 > DP-6 > DP-23. Next base: position 1,825 of record VBLA01000444.1, on the reverse strand, counting down.
ACGTCGATCATCGCATGCGCGAAAGGCGCGAGCTCTCTCCCCGCTCGTAGTCGCAGCGGTGGATCGGGCAGCCGCCCCCTTCGTCCGGCCCGGAGCCGGCGAACCGCCAGCCCCGCACCACCGATGGTCCCCGTCACGTAGAGCGCATCGCCCGCGCGTCCGCCGGCGCGCGTGACGATGCGTCCTGGCGCTTCGCCGAGCAGCGCAACCGTGATCGCGAGGTGCGAGCCCGCCGTCAGGTTGCCACCGACGAGTGCCGCACCGCTCGCCCCAGCGGCGGCGCGGAAGCCCCGCACGAGCGCGTCCAAGTGCCCGACCGCCAGGCGCGGCGGCGCCTCGATCGCCAGGAGCGCGAACGTCGGGCCCCCACCCATCGCCGCGAGGTCGCTGACACTCACGCGGAAGGCGCGGCGGCCGAGCGCGGCGGGCGAAACCCAGCCCGCGCGAAAGTGGACGTTCTCGATCAGGGTGTCGGTAGTGAGGAGCAGGGCGCGCCGGCCAGGGCGGACCACTGCCGCGTCGTCGCCCGGCCCGACCACGATGCGGGCGCCGCGGCGTTGGCTGCTCAGGTCGCGCACGAACCGCGCGATCCACGCATACTCCCCCACGTCACGGAGGCGGCGCACGCGGGCCCCTAACCGAGCATCGATTTCACCTTGTCGAGGAAGCTCTTCGCGAGCGGATGCACCTCCTCGCCCGCCAGGCGTGCGAACTCCTCCAGCAGCGCCCGCTGACGGGGACTGAGCCGGCGCGGCGTCTCGACGATGATGCGCACGATCTGGTCGCCGCGTCCGTACCCGTTGATTTCGGCGACCCCCTGGCCCTTCAGGCGGAAGATCTGGCCGGATTGCGTCCCGGCCGGGATCTTCACCTTGGCGGGGCCGCCGAGCGTCGGGACGTCGACCTCCCCGCCGAGCGCCGCCTGAGTGAAGCTGAGCGGCACCTCGCACACCACGTCGTGGCCCTCCCGCACGAAGAGGGGATGTTCGCGGACGTGCAGCAGCACGTAGAGATCACCCGGCGCGCCGCCGTTGGGCCCTGCTTCGCCTTCGCCGCGGAGCTTCAGGCGTGAGCCCGAATCCACGCCCGCCGGGATCTTGATGCTCAGCTGATACGTCCGCCGCTCGACGCCCGCCCCTCCGCAGGCCTCACACGGATTGGGGATGATCGTGCCCTGGCCGTTGCAATGCCCGCACGTCTTGGCAATCGCGAAGAAGCCCTGCTGGAAGCGCACTTGTCCGGAGCCGCGGCATTGCGGGCAGGTGCGCGGGGCGGTGCCGGGCTTGGCTCCCTGCCCCCGACAGGTCTCGCAGGCGGCCAGACGGGGGATGGCGACGGTCTTCTCGCAACCGAAGGCGGCCTCCTCGAAGCTGATCTCGAGCGTGTAGCGCAGGTCTTGGCCCCGGCGCGCCCGGCTGCGCCCACCCCGACCGCGCCCCGTTCCGAAGAAGTCGCCGAAGAGGTCGCCGATGATGTCCTCGAAGCCGGCGCCGACGTCGAACCCGCCGAGACCCCCCTGCTCGAAGGCGGCGTGTCCGAAGCGATCATAGAGACCGCGCCGCTCGGCGTCGGAGAGAACCTGGTACGCCTCGACCAGCTCCTTGAAGCGCTCCTCGGCTTCGGGCCGGTTCTCGGGATTCTTGTCGGGATGGTAGCGAAGGGCGAGCTTCCGATACGCCTTCTTGATTTCGTCGTCGGTCGCGGTGCGCGAGATCCCGAGCACCTCGTAGTAGTCACGCTTCATCAGACGAGAGGAGCCGTCACCCCCGGCCGGCGGGTGAGGGCTCCTCTACCTTCTGGACCTCGCTCCCGCAAGCGAAACGCG
>VBLA01000443.1 GCA_005879245.1 Deltaproteobacteria bacterium | reverse complement strand
ACGATCCAGCGGAAGGGCTGGCGTCCGGGCTTCTCGCCCCCTTCCTCCGCGAGGATCCCGTGGCCGGGAAAAGCACCCTCGATGATACGGCGCATGAGCGCCTCGGCTTCGCGGTCGGCTGCCGTGACGGGGCTGCCGTCGGCCTTCCACTCGACCGGCTCCCCACGGTTGAAGTACGCGAGAGTCCGGCGACCGCCGGCGAGCGCTGCCTCGACCGCGAGCTCGAGCAGGTCCCGGAGAGCCGGCTCAGGCAATCATCCCTCGGAGCACGTAGGGGAGGAGCCCACCGTGGTGGTAGTACGCCACGTCGTCGGGCGTGTCGACGCGCGCGATCGCGGTGAACGTCTTCGCTCGACCGCCCTCGTCCTTGGCCCGGACCGTGAGCCGCTTCTGTGGGGCGAGATTCTCGGCCAGGCCCTCGATGTCGTAGACCTCGCGTCCGGTGAGACCGAGCGAGGCGGCCGACTGCCCTGCCTCGAACTCGAGCGGCATGACGCCCATACCAACCAGGTTCGAGCGGTGGATGCGCTCGTAGCTCTCGGCGATCACGGCCCGCACGCCGAGGAGGAGCGTCCCCTTCGCCGCCCAGTCGCGCGAGGAGCCGGTGCCGTACTCCTTGCCGGCGATCACGACGAGCGGCACGGCCTCGTCGCGGTATCGCATCGCCGCGTCGTAGATCGTCAGGCGCTCGCCGGAGGGCAGCCGGACCGTCCAGCCACCTTCCACGCCCGGGACCAGGAGGTTCCGGAGCCGGATGTTGGCGAAGGTGCCGCGCAGCATGACCTCGTGGTTACCCCGCCGGGCACCATAGGAGTTGAACTCCTTCGGGGTCACTCCCTGCGCGATCAGGTAGCGCCCTGCCGGACTGTCCGACGGGATCGAGCCGGCGGGCGAGATGTGGTCGGTCGTGATGCTGTCGCCGAGCAGCGCGAGCACCCGCGCGCCGCGGATGTCGGTGAGCGGTTTCGGCCGCGCGCTCATCCCCTCGAAGAAGGGCGGTGACTTGATGTAGGTCGACGTCGCGTCCCACGCGTAGAGCTCACCTTCCGGGACCGGCAGCGAGCGCCAGTGCTCGTCCCCTTCCGTGACCCGTCCGTACTCTTCACGGAAGAGGCGCGCCCCGACCGCCTGCATGGCGGCGCGGATCTCCTCGGGGCTGGGCCACACGTCGTGCAGGAAGACGGGACGACCCTGCGGATCCGTCCCGAGGGGATCGTGCTGCGGGTCGAAGTGCACGGTGCCGGCGAGCGCGAAGGCGACGACCAGTGGCGGCGAGGCCAGGTAGTTGGCGCGGACGAGGGCGTTGATGCGCCCCTCGAAGTTGCGATTGCCGGAGAGCACGGCGGCGGCCACGAGCTCGCCCTTCTTGACCGCCGCGGCAACCGGCTCGGGGAGCGGGCCACTGTTGCCGATGCAGGTCGTACAGCCGTAGCCGACCACGTGGAAGCCGAGGCACTCGAGATCCCGGAGGAGTCCCGCCTCCTCGAGGTAGCGCGTCACCACCTTGGATCCCGGGGCGAGGCTCGTCTTCACCCAGGGGCGCACGCGGAGCCCGCGCGCCACCGCCTTGCGGGCGAGGATGCCCGCGCCGAGCATGACCGACGGGTTCGAGGTGTTGGTGCAGCTCGTGATCGCGGCGATCACCACGGCGCCGTGACCGAGCTCACCCTGCTGGCCGTCCATCTCGACCGGCACGGTCTTCGAGAGCTCCCCCAGGTCCCGGGGATGGAACGTCGTCGCCGCCGTCGGCCCGGGCCGTCCTCCTTCCGCGACCCAGTTGGCCACCGTGGTGTCGTTCACGGTCTGGTCCTTGACGAAATCCCGCAGCGCCTGGCGCCAGGCGCCGCGCATGCCGCGCAGCGGCACGCGGTCCTGCGGACGGCGGGGCCCGGCGAGGCTCGGCTCGACCAGACCCAGGTCGAGCTCGAGCCGGTCGCTGAAGATCGGATCGGGCGTGCTCGCGGAGCGGAAGAGCCCCTGCGCACGGGCATAGGCCTCGACCAGCTCGACGATCCCAGGATCGCGTCCGGTCAGGCGCAGGTAGGCGAGCGTCTCGTCGTCGATCGGGAAGAAGCCGATCGTGGCGCCGTACTCGGGCGCCATGTTGGCGATGGTGGCACGGTCCGCGAGCCCGAGGCTCGAGAGACCCGGCCCGTAGAATTCGACGAACTTGCCGACCACGCCCCTCTTCCGCAGCATCTCGGTCACCGTCAGCACCACGTCGGTCGCCGTCGCCCCGGGAGCGACCGCGCCGTGGAGCCGGACGCCGATCACCTGCGGGACGAGCATCACCGTCGGCTGCCCGAGCATCGCGGCCTCCGCCTCGATGCCGCCCACCCCCCAGCCGACCACGCCGAGGCCGTTCACCATCGTCGTGTGCGAGTCGGTGCCGAGGACCGTGTCGGGGTAGGCGAGCTGCTCGCCGTTGTTCCCCTGACGGAAGACGACGGGGGCCAGGTACTCGAGGTTCACCTGGTGCACGATGCCGGTGTCGGGCGGGACAACGCGGAAGTTCCCAAATGCCCGCTGTCCCCAGCGGAGGAAGGCGTACCGCTCGCGGTTCCGCTCGAACTCGAGCTCGACGTTGGCGCCAAACGCGGCGGA
>VBLA01000442.1 GCA_005879245.1 Deltaproteobacteria bacterium | reverse complement strand
CGCGGTGCAATATGTTGGCGCCGAGCTGCGACTTGATGTCGTCCCCGACGATCGGGAGGCGCCGCCGCTGGAACTCCTCGGCCCACTGCGCGTCGGAGGCGATGAAGACCGGAATGCAGTTGATGAACCCGACGCCGGCCTCGAGGCAGGCGCGAGCATAGAACTCCGTGGCAGCCTGGCTGCCGACGGGTAGGTAGTTGATGAGCATCTCGGCCCCGGATCGTCTGAGCACCCCGACCACGTCCGCCGGCTTGCGGGCGGCAATCGAGAACACCTGGTCGGGTGGATACTCCCCCATGTGCGCGGCGACACCAT
>VBLA01000441.1 GCA_005879245.1 Deltaproteobacteria bacterium | reverse complement strand
TTGCCCATGCCCATCCCTGGCGGCAGCGTTTGGGACGCCAACCCCCGCGAAGCGCGTTGCCTACACCGTACCAGCGAGGGGCTGCAACCACCCGGAGGGGCCGGCAAGCTTGCTTCTTCCGCGAGGGGACGTCTTGCAGGCTACCCGGTCGCTCTGGTCTACGTCGGCCCGTGACCGGTTTGCGGGCGATCCTCTTCGACTTCGGCGGCACGCTCGACGGCGCCGGGCGGTCCTGGGCGGACCGCTTCGTCGAGGCCTACGACGCGCATCGGCTGGCCGTTCCGCCCGAGCGGCTCCGTGCGGCCACGAGCCATGGGACACGGCAGTCCTACCGCAATCCGGCCGTCAGGGGATTCGACCTCCAGGAGACCGTAGCCTTCCACGTGGCGTGCCAGTTCGCCTACCTCGGCATCGAGCACGGACCAGCGGCAGAGGCGGTGGTCCGTACCTTCGTCGCTGGCTCCGTGGCAGCGTTGGACGAGAGTCGAGCCGTGCTCGCGCGTCTCGGCCGACGCTTCCGGCTCGGAGTGGTGTCGAATTTCTACGGCAACCTCGAGCGGATACTGAGCGGGACGGGCATCGCGCCACTGTTGGAGCTCACCTGTGACTCCGCGCTGGAGGGCGTGAGCAAACCCGACCCACGAATCTTCACCCTGGCGGTGGAGCGTCTGACACTACGTTCGGAGGAGGTGCTGTTCGTCGGCGACTCCTACGAGCAGGACATCGTCCCCGCCCGCGCCGCAGGCCTGCGCACCGCATGGCTCGTCGCAAGGGAGGGCGCGGCGGACGAATCCCTCGCCGACATGCGACTCGGCACACTGGCCGAGCTCGAGAGCCTGTACTGATGCACGCGGCGATCATTGCGGCAGGTCATGGCGAACGGCTCCGTCCCGCGGGGCTCCGCGTTCCGAAGCCCCTGGTGGAGGTGAACGGGATCCCGCTGATCGAGCACGTGCTGCAGGTGATCAGTGCCGGGGGGCTGCGCAAGGCAGTCTGCATCATCAACGAGGAGTCTCGTGCGGTGGAGGACCACTGCCGGCAGCGGATCGTGGACCTGGAGCTCACTTTCGTTCACCGTACCACTCCGAACTCGATGGAGAGCCTGTTCACCCTGGCGCCCTACCTGGGACGCGACCCGTTCCTGCTTCTGACGGTCGACGTGATCATGGCGCCGGACACACTTCGCGGCTTCCTTGCAGCTGCGAGCCGGCGCGATGCAGATGGGGTGCTCGCCGTCCACACGTTCATCGACGACGAGAAGCCGCTCCGGGTCGCGTGCGACCGGGAGGGCCGTATCGTCGCGATTGGAACCTCCGCGGCCGGGAGCCCGCTCATCACGGCCGGCTTCTACCTCCTGCGTCCTGCCATGCTCGCCGAACGCGATGCTGCGCGAGGGGCGGGCTGCGCGGCCTTGCGGGATTTCCTCGCGCACGCGGTTGCGCATGGGTACCGGCTGGACGCAGAACGGGTGCCCAAGTGTGTCGACGTCGACCGGCCCGAGGACATCGCAGCGGCCGAGCAGTTCATCCGTAGCGGCTACAGAGCATGAACGCGTTTCTGGGGATCGCGCGTGAGCCCATCTTCTCACCCGGGAAGGTCGACGCGGATCGCGCGATCCTCGACGCTGTCGCGGGTGTGCTCGCCCGGCGCGGGCACCGCGTCCGAATCGTGAGCGCCGAGGATACACTGACTCCGCCCGAGCACGGCACGACGGTCTTCACCATGAGTCAGGGGCCACGCGCGCTCGCCACGCTGCGCGAGTGGGAGCGAGCAGGAGTTCGCGTCGTCAACGCGGTCTCCTCGATTCTCGGCTGCCACCGCCACCGCCTGCGTGACCAGCTCGTCCGCGTCGGAGTGCCGACACCGGAGACGCTGGTCCTGGAGGGCGAAGCACCTCCCGCCTGGCCAGCCT
>VBLA01000440.1:2779-5121 GCA_005879245.1 Deltaproteobacteria bacterium | reverse complement strand
GGGATCTCCGCCACCTCGCCGAGGAAGAGCGTGCCCCCATCGGCGAGCGCGAAGAGACCGGCGCGATCTCGCACCGCCCCGGTGAAGGCCCCCCGGACATGGCCGAAGAGCTCCGATTCGAGCAACGTCGGTGAGAAGGTGGCGCAGTTGACTGCCTGGAAGGGCGCCTTCCGGCGGGGGCTCTCGAGGTGGATGGCGCGGGCGACGAGCTCCTTACCCGTTCCGGTCTCGCCGCCGACGAGTACCGTGCACTGCGCGTTGGCGACGCGGCGCAAGGTCACGAAGAGCGTCTCCATCTCCGGCGCCACGGTGTAGATGCGGTGGAAGGAGCGCAGCCGGAGACCTGGAGGACGTCGCAGAATGACGGGACTCATGTCGCAACCTTATGAAACGAACCGGACCCGTGCAACCCGAAGGTCAGCGATCTGACAAGGCAAGCGCTGCCGGCATGGCCGTTGCTCTCTCCCTGTCTCACCCCCCGGGGGGGTTGGGTGGCGGCGGCGCGCGCGGCGTCCACGGCATGGGGTTCCGGGGAGCGGAAGCGAGCGGCTCGCCGTGGACGCCGCGTCGCGATGGAGGAAACCAGACGATGACCCCGCAGACCTCCCGGAAACGTGGCGGACCACTCGCCGCGCCGGCTCGGCTCCCCTACGTCGCCCAGGTCCGTCGCCTCCTGGATCGCTTCGCACGCGACGGCAGCGCTCGGTGGGCGTGGCACAACCCGGAACCGCCGGAGCCCCGGCTCCGCCACCTGGTGGCCGAGCACCTCGGCATCGACACGGACGAGCTGACGGCCAACGTGTCGCTCACCGAGGATCTGGCCGCCGACTCGCTCGATCTCGTCGAGCTCGCGCTTGCCATCGAGGAGGAGTTCAGTATCACGCTCCCCGAACCGATGCTCACCGACGTCCGCACCTACGGCGAGCTGGCCAACGTCATCCAGACGCTCGACCATCAGCGTTGCGTGGTCGAGGCGAGCCCCGAGATGCCGGCGTACGTCTCGGCTCGCCTCATGCCCGCTCGCGAGCACGCGAGCGGCGATCGCCACCACGGTGGCTGGCTCACGCCCTACACGGCGCAGGCGATCGTCGAGGATGCCCTCGGCGCGGGCCGCGGGGCGCGTCTCGAGGTGACCGTCCCGTCGCACATCAGCAGCATCCGGCTCGCTCGCCTCTTGGATCAGTTCGCCCCGCTCGGCGCGCGCGGCGTGCACGTGAGCGTGCGTCGAGATGATCCGCCAGGGGTGACCCACCCCGACGCGGCGGCCTGATCGCCGCCGCTTCAGGCGCTGATAGCCCTGCACGCTCGTGAGCCGGTGCAAGGCGGACATACTCGGGCTCGACGCCGCAGCGTTCCGGCAGGTCGACGAGCGCCTCGGGCAGCTCGCCGAGGACGCGGTTCGCGCGGGCCGCCCAGCGGCTGCAGCTCCTCTCCGTATGCCACAGGTTCCGGCTCTTCCAGCGCCGCCGGGGCGCGGCCGGCTGCCATCGAATTGGCGCCGCGGCCGTCGCCTAACTACACTCCCGCCCGGGAGGAGCAGGACCATGGATGCGAAGCTGTGGGGCGACATGTTTCATCTCGGGCTGCCGGTGCTGGAGAAGGTGCTGCGCCCATTGTTCGTCTACGCCTTCCTCGTGGTCGGCTTGCGGCTCGCGGGCAAACGTGAGCTGGCGCAGCTGAATCCCTTCGACCTGGTGGTCCTGCTCACGCTTTCCAATACCGTGCAGAACGCGATCATCGGCGACGACAACTCCGTCACGGGGGGCATCATCGGCGCAACGACCCTCCTCCTCGTCAACTACCTCGTGGTGCGATTTCTCTACGCGCACGAGCGGCTCGAGCGCCTGGTCGAGGGTGAGCCGGACGTCCTGATCGACGGGGGGCAGATCCGGTTCGATCGCCTGCGGAAGGAGCTCGTCACCCTCCCCGAGCTCGAGTCCGCGGCCCACAAGCAAGGATTCGCCTCGCTCGACGAGGTCGACCGGGCGGTGCTCGAGCCGGGGGGCACACTCGCTTTCTTCGGGAAGAAGCCCAACCCCGAGGCGACGCGCCACGCGGAGGTCACGAGGCGCCTCGATCGTATCCTGGAGGAGCTGGCGAGCTTGCGGATGCGTCCGGCCACCTAGCCCGGAGCTGCTCGCGAGCCAGCGCGGGTAGCAGCTGCAGCATCCACCGGCCCTTCATGGGTCACGTGCGCGGCCGGCACCCGCGCCGGCTGATGGAGGAGGGAGAGGAGTAGCCCCGCCCTGGTCCGGCTCGGCTGCTCCCAGCGCGGCCGCCAGAGTCCGCAGCTGCCCCGTGATCAGGCGGACGTTTCGCGGCCCCATGCGCAGCAAGTGCTT
>VBLA01000440.1:0-2694 GCA_005879245.1 Deltaproteobacteria bacterium | reverse complement strand
GAGCGCCGCGCGTCGAGGGCGCCGATGACGTCCGCGATCGCGTCGTAGCGTGCATAGCTCCGCGCGTCGATGTACACGCCGCCCGCCCGCGAGACGGTGCGGAACTTCGCTTTGGGCGCGAGGAACCCGAGGTTCGGCCGCGGGCTCTCGCCCTCGACGATGTTGTCCACGACCGCGACGAACCGCTCGATGAGCCCCGTCGTCGACAGCCAGGCTGACGGCACCGAGTGCAGCGAGAGCCCACCCGCGAGCTCACGCACGAGGGGGTCGCTCTCCGCCAGCGAGGGCAGCGGGCGCTCCGGTACGGCTTCGGGTACGGTGTCCGCCGGCGGCGAGAGCGGCTCGGTGCCGGGCGGCGTGGTGTCGCCCGGAGCCCCGGGGGCAGGAGGTGCGACGCCCTCCGGCAACGGTGTGCCGACCCCGGGCAGTCGTCGCCAGAGCACGTATCCGCCGAGTCCGGCGACGAGCACCACGGCCGCGATGCCGGTGAGCCACGACCGGATCGCCCCCCTTCTCCGCCTGGGTGTTCGCTCCATGAGATAGCCGCCCGCAAAGCATACCGGCGCGCGGGCGGGGATGCATCACTGCGTCGCGGCCGACTCCATGGCCGATGCCGAGGATCGCGCTGTGCCGCGTCGCATGCGAAGCATGCACGGTTCCGTTCAAAGCTGACCCACCAGCGTCACCGGGTCGCCAGCCGGCGGTCGCCAGGCACCGTCCGGACCCCGTCCTTTCGAGCTGGCCGGCCCCTTGCTCTAGCCGCCCCCGTGCGATTCGGACCCTACATGATACTTGCGTTGGCATCGGCGCTGGCGGCGTGCTCGCCCCTGCACCGCACCCTCGTGCCGCAACCGGCGGCCACGCCGGAAACCATTCCGGCGCCGGCAGCCGAGGGCGACCCCGGGACAGACTCCACCGCCGAGCGGAGCTCAGCCGAGCTCCACCTCGCCTGCTTCCAGCATCCGTCGATCGACGCGTGGGAGCAACGGCTCCGTTCTGAGCGGTCGCTGCACAGGCAGACCATCGACAGCGTCGCCCGCGGGGCACGGTACCTCGACCGGCTGCGACAGATCGTCGCGGACGCGGGAATCCCTCCCACCCTGGCGCTCTTGCCCGTGATCGAGAGCAGCTTCCAGCCCCACGCGCGCGGGGCCGCCGACTGTATCGGCCTCTGGCAGCTCGGGGCCGACACCGCCCGGCGCTTCGGGCTCCAGGTGAACGAGCAGCGAGATGACCGACTGGACCCCGTGCGCTCGACGCGCGCGGCGGCCCGCTACCTGCGCCTCCTCCACGACCGCTACGGCGACTGGCCGCTCGCGCTCGCCGCGTACAACGCCGGCGAGGGGCGCATCGATCGGGCCCTCCTCCACCACCCGGGCGCTACGCTCTGGGACCTCGCCGACGGCCACCAGGTGCCGCGGATGAGCTTCGACTACGTGTCCCGCTTCCTCGCCGTGGTCCGCATCGTCGACGACTCGCCGCGGGACTGCTAGGCGAGATTGCCTCGGGACCTATCCGTCGGCTCCCGCGGTCAACGCGAACCCCTCGTAGCCTTTCGCCGCGATCTCGTCGCACTTCTCTACGTACGCGGGGAAGCCGAGGTACGGCATGAAGACGCGCGCCTTGCCGGGGATGTTCGCGCCCAGGTACCACGAGTTGCACGAGGGGTAGAGGGTCTGATCGGCCACCTCGTTGACGTGCGCGACCCACGCGTCCTCGGCCTCGACGGTCGGCTCGATGCGGCCGTGGTCGTGCCGGCGCATGTACCCGATGCAGGCGGAGATCCAGTTGACGTGCTGCTCGATGGACGGAACCATGTTGGACAGCACGGACGGGCTCCCGGGACCGGTAATGATGAACAGGTTCGGGAAGCCGGCGGTGGCGACGCCGAGGTACGTGCGCGGGCCCTCGGCCCACTTCCGCGCGAGCGTGAGGCCGGCCCTGCCGCGGATGTCGATGTTCATGAGGGCACCGGTCATGGCGTCAAAGCCGGTAGCGAACACCATGCAGTCCAGCTCGTACTCCGCGTCCTTCGTCCTGAGGCCGCCCCGGGTGACCTCCTCGATCGGCGATTTGCCGACATCGACGAGAGTGACGTTCGGCCGGTTGAATGTCTCGTAGTAGCCGGTGTCGCTGCACAGCCGCTTGCAGGCGACGACTTGCCGCGGGATCAGCGCCTCGGCCACCCGCGGGTCGCGCACGATCGCACGGATCTTGCCGCGGATGAACTCTGCAGCAGTGTCGTTCGCTTCCTTGTTGAAGAGCAGGTCCGCGAACGCGCCCATGAAGGGGAGGCCTCCCTTTTCCCACCGGTCCTCGTACTCGGCCCGCCGCTCCTCCTCCGTCACCTCCAGCGCTGACTTCTCGTTGAATCGAACGTCGAAACCGAACGGCATCTGGCCGCCCTTCCGTCGGAGGCCGGCATAGTCGGCCTTGATCTGTCGCTGCTCGCCCGGGTCGAGCGGGCGATTGCTCGCCGGTACGGAGTAGGTGGGGGTTCGCTGGAACACGAAGAGCTGCGCCGCCTCCTCGGCGATGAGTGGGATTGCCTGGAGGCCGGAGGAGCCCGTGCCGATGACGCCGACCCGCTTGCCGGCGAAATCGACGCGCTCGTGGGGCCAGTTGCCCGTGTGCAACATCAGTCCGGCGAAAGAGGCGAGGCCCTTGAACTTGGGCGTGTTGGTCGAGGACAGG
>VBLA01000439.1 GCA_005879245.1 Deltaproteobacteria bacterium | reverse complement strand
ACGATCGGCGGGACGATCATCGAGTGCCATCTTCGCTTCGCAGACCAGTGGGTCGACCTCTACGGGGACGGATGGCTCGAGAGTCTCGTCGCGCTGTATGTCGGGGGGCGTTGGGGCTTTCGCGACGAGGCGCGGCGCCCCGCCTACAGCGTCGTCCTCTTCGGACGGCACGGGGTGCGGTACCGGATCGACGCCGACCGGGTGGACGAGCTCCGGCGGAGTCCCGGCGTGTCGAGCATCCAGATCACCTTCCACCAGGACCGGCCGCTCGAGACCCACGCCATGCCGCCGGGCGGGTTCCGGCTCGCGATCGTCAACTGCTGGGATCTCGCCGCGGGTCTGCTCGTCCGCGAACGGCTCGGAATGCTGTTCCGATCGGCCGCGTCGCTCGCCCGCGGGCTCGAGACCGGGAGTCCCGAGGGCGCATGATGGCGGCCCCTCCGCGGCCGAGAGGCCTGCGGTGAGGGTCGTGACCGCATTTCCCTGCGCGGTCCGCGAGATCGAGCACTGCTGGATCCCGCTCCGCGACGGGCGCCGGCTCGCGGCGCGCCTCTGGCTGCCCGCCGCCGCGGCGGGCGCGCCGGTGCCCGCGATCCTCGAGTACATCCCGTACCGCAAGCGCGACCTGACGCGCACCCGGGACGAGCCGATGCACCGCTACTTCGCCGGGCACGGCTATGCGGCCGCGCGCGTCGACGTGTGCGGCGCGGGCGACTCGGACGGCGTCCTCCTCGACGAGTACCACGAGCAGGAGCTCGAGGAGGGCGTCGCGGTCATCGAGTGGCTCGCGGCCCAGCCATGGTGCACCGGCGCGGTCGGGATGATGGGCAAGTCCTGGGGCGGCTTCAATGCGCTCCAGATCGCTGCCCGCCGCCCCGACGCGCTCCGTGCGATCATCACCGTCTGCTCCTCGGACGACCGCTACGCGGACGACGCCCACTACATGGGCGGCTGCCTCCTGAACGAGAACCTGACCTGGGGCTCCGTGCTGCAGACCCTGAGTGCGCTGCCGCCGGATCCCGCCGTGGTGGGCGACGGCTGGCGCGAGACCTGGCTCGCGCGGCTCCGGAGCGAGGTGCTCTTCCCGGAGGTCTGGCTCCGCCACCAGCGCCGCGACGCCTACTGGCGGCGCGGCTCGGTCTGCGAGGATTTCGCACGCATCACGTGCCCCGTCTACGCCATCGGCGGCTGGGCGGACGCCTACACGAACGCGGTCCCGCGTCTCCTCGCGGGGCTCCGCTCGGCGCGGAAGGGCCTCGTCGGACCCTGGAGCCACAACTACCCCCACGACGGCGCACCCGGCCCGGCGATCGGCTTCCTCCAGGAGGCGCGGCGGTGGTGGGACCACTGGCTCAAGGGAATCGACACGGGGATCATGGACGAGCCGGCGTACCGCGTGTGGATGCAGGAGAGCGCGCCGCCGTCCTCGTGGTACGCCGAGCGCTTCGGTCGATGGGTGGCGGAGCCCTCGTGGCCGTCACCGCAGATCACGACGACGCGGTACCCGCTCAACCCCGGCCGACTCGGCGGGTCTTGCACCCCGGAGTCGCGCCTCGAGTGGCGGTCACCCGAGACGCTCGGGCTCGCGGCGGGCGAGTGGTGCAGCGACGGAGCCGAGGGCGAGGCGCCAGGCGATCAACGCGAGGACGATGCCGGCTCGCTCACATTCGACTCCGAGCCGCTCGCCGAGCGGCTCGAGATTCTCGGGGCTCCCGTCGTGGCCCTGGAGCTCACCGTCGATCGACCGATGGCCCTCGTCGCCGCGCGGCTGAGCGAGGTGTTCCCCGACGGGTCCTCCGCCCGCGTGACCTATGGCTGTCTGAACCTCACCCACCGATCTGGGCACGAGCACCCCGAGCCGCTCGAGCCCGGTCGACGCTACGCCGTGCGACTCCGGCTGCGCGACGTCGCGCACGCGTTCGCCCCGGGTCATCGGGTTCGCCTCGCCCTCTCGACGAGCTACTGGCCGATCGTCTGGCCGTCGCCCGAGGCGGTCACGCTCGGCGTGTTCACCGGTTCGAGCCATCTCGAGCTGCCCGTCCGGCCGCCGTCGGCCGATGATGATCGGCTGCGACCCTTCGCGGAGCCGGAGAGCGCGCCGCCTCCGTCGTACACCGAGCTCGAGCCGGCGCGATCGCACCGGACCGTCGATCGGGACGCGGCGACCGGCGACGTCGTCTGCACGATCGTCAGCGAGGGCGGGGGATTCGGCGCAGAAGGGCGGGGGAGGCTCGAGGCCCTGGGCCTCGAGATCGGGCACACGATGGTCCGGCGCTACCGGAGCCGCGCCGACGACCCGCTGGCGGCGCGCAGCGAGGTCACGGAGGAGATCATGCTCAGGCGCGGCGCGTGGACGGTGAAGGTGGCGACGCAGACGCGGCTGGCAGCGACGAGGACCACGTTCGAGCTCGAAGGGACGCTCGAGGCGTTCGAGGGAGGGGCGCTCGTCGCGTCACGGAGGTGGGTGCGAAGCGTCCCCCGCCGTGGCGTGTAGGTCTACCGGCGAGGAGCGTAGTCCTCACTAACGGCCAATGGCGCCGCGAGTTGACTGGCGCTCCGGCGCGATCGGCCGGAGCCGGGGCCTAGGTCTCGAGGCGATCTCCGGCCAGATGTACCTGGCGGTCTACATCGCGCGCCGCGTCGGCCTGCTCGGTCCAGGAGGGAATGTTTCTTGACAGCGCCCTGCCGGGGCGACATATCGGCTCATCGTTGGGTCGAATGGCCGAAGAGGACAGAGGTCAGACGACGCTGCCCCGCGAAAAGCAGCGCATCCCTCTTCCTCAAGGTTACCGGCAGGGCATCATCACCGCGATCACGGTCCTGCTGGGCTTTTCACTCACTTTCTTCCGCTACTGGGGCTTCGAGGCCCCGGGGCAATGGACATTCCACTCGGCCATTCCGGCCGGCACGTTGGTCGTGGCTATCGTGTTGCAGATCATTGCTCTATTTCGATCTCTTCGGATCGCAGATGACGACGTGATTGAGTATCGAACGACCGTCATGTGGTTCATCGTTTCTGCAGTGGTACTGCTGATTAGCTTGGTGATCGCTGTTCTGGTGTTTCCCAGCGTGCTGGATCCCAAGTGATTTCGCGGATGGCCATCGGCCCTGCAGCCGACTCGCGCCCAACATGTACATGACTGAAAGCCTGCGGGCTAGCCCGCGCTCGACCCAGCTGTTCGCGTTTCGTCGACACGTCGAGCATTTCTTGGAAACGCACGGTCCGACCGTCTGGGGGAAGCGCTTCAGCACGAGCGCCACGGGCCGCGCGCGGGCGTATCGCGACGCGGAGGCGGAGCGAAGGAGCGTAGTCCGCATGAACGGCCTGATGCCTCGAACGCTGTCTGCGCCCAGGGCA
>VBLA01000126.1 GCA_005879245.1 Deltaproteobacteria bacterium | reverse complement strand
TCCGCCATCCTGAAGATTGGCGCCTTCGGGTTCTTGTTGACCGCGACGATCGTCCCGGCGCGCCGGAGGCCGACGACGTGCTCCATCGCGCCGCTGATCGCGAGCGCGACGTAGAGGCGCGGCGCGATCGCCTGCCCCGTGAGCCCCACCTGATGCTGCTTCGGCAGCCACCCCGCGTCGGTCACCTCGCGCGTTGCCGCGATCCCCGCTCCGAGACGCCGCGCCAGCTCGACGATCGCCGGAAGCGCGGCCGGTCCCCCGATCCCCCGACCGACACCGATCACGATCTTCGCGGCTACGAGCGACGCCGCCGCCGTCTCGCCAAGAGGCCGCATGGCAGTCACCCGCACGCGGGAAGGCACCCGCGGGACGGGAAGCGTGTCGACGGCTGCCTGCCGCCCCGCGGCGGGGCGAGCAGCGGGAAGGATGCCCGGACGGACCGTCGCCATCTCCGGACGCGTGCGCGACAGGATGGGCGCCACGATGATTCCCCCGAAGGCCGGCTTGTGCTGGCGGATGCGGTCTTGGGCGTCGATATCGAGGTCGATCGCATCGCCGGTGAGACCGAGGCCGAGCCGTGCGGCCACCCGCGGGGCGAGATCGCGGCCCCGGACGGTCGAGCCGAGGAGGACGAGGCGGGGCGCTCGCACACGGATCGCTTGGGCGAGGACCGCGGCGTGTGCGTCCGTCGTGTACGGCTCGAGGGTGGGATCGTCCGCCACGAGCACGCGGTCGGCGCCCGCAGCAGCGAGCGCGGCCGCGTGCACCGCGCCGGGACCGATCACGACCGCCTCGACCCGTCCGCCGAGGCCCGCCGCGAGGTCGGCCGCCTTGGTGAGGAGCTCGGCCGTGACCGATCGGATGCCCTCGCGGCCAGACTCCACCACCACCCAGATGCTCGGACCCGCACCCGGCGCGCGCCCGGGAAGCGGCCGTCGCTCGTCGCCGCGCTCCAGCGCCCCGAGATCGCGCAGGCGTGCCGCAAGCGCCCGCGCCTGCGCTTCCGGGCTGTCGCCCGGGACGAGCTCCCCGCGCCGTGTGATCTCGACGGGCTCCACGCCGGCGACCCACGTGGGCGACCCTGCCGCTCCCACCTCCTCGGCCGCGATGCCGAGGTCGGCCACGGTGAGCGTCGCGATCGACTTCGTCGCTGCGGCCTGGCGCTCGACCTTGGACGGGAAGCGCTCTTCGGCCAGGTCTTCCGCGGCCGTCACGACGGCCGGGAGCGCGCCGGTCACCGTCTCGAACCCCTCGTCGGTCTCGCGCTCCGCCGTGAACGTCCCGGCCGGATCGATCTCGAGGCGGCGGGCACAGGTCACCTGCGGCAGATCGAGGAGCTCGGCGACCTCGGGACCGACCTGGCCGGTCTCGGCATCCGTGCTGGCACGCCCGAAGAGGATCACGTCGGGCGCCTGGCGGCGGAGCGCGCCCGCCAGCGCGTGGGAGGTTGCTAGCGTGTCGGAGCCGGCAAGGAGCGGGTCGAGCAGATGGACGGCGCGGTCGGCGCCCAGGGCGAGACACTCGACCAGCCCCTCCCGGGCCGCGGGCGGTCCCATGGTGAGCGCGACCACCTCCCCGCCGTGCGCCTTCGCCAGCGCGGTCGCCGCACCGAGCGCGCGGAGATCGAAGGAGCTCACCTCGCCGGGTACGCCCTCGCGCACGAGGCGGCGGGTATCCGGGTCGAAGCGCAGCGCACCGAGCGTCGGGACGTACTTCACGCAGACGACGAGCCGCATCCGCCGCTCCTTACCAGATCTTCCCCGGGTTCAAGATGCTCCGCGGATCGAAGAGCGCCTTCACCCCCTGCATCAGGCGGACGGCACTGCCGTGCTCGCGCGCCGCGTAGCGCCGGTTGCCGAGCCCCATGCCGTGCTCACCCGAACACGAGCCGCCGAGCGCGAGGGCGGCGTCGACGAGCGCGTCCCGCGCCGCCTCGGCGGCCGGCCGCTCCGCATCGTCGGCGAGCACGAGAGCGTGCAGGATGCCGATGCCGGCGTGACCGAAGAGGTGGATCGCAAGGGCCCGCTCGCGGGCGATCGCCGCCGCACGAGCAACCAGGGTCGGCAGCGCGCCGATCGGGATCGCGAGATCGGCGCGCACCGTCGCCGCCGTGGGGCGGAGCGCCGCGATCGCACGCGTCGCGTGCTCCCGGATCGTCCACGCGTCGCGGCCCTCCGGCAGCACGAACGGCACGCCCCCCGTGCCGCGGACCACGTCCTCCGCCGCCTGCCAGGCCTCGGCCACCCCTGCCTCGCTGCCGTGCACCTCGAGGAGGAGCGCCGGCGCCTCGACCAGGTCGAAGGCGCCGAAGCGGTTCAGCGCTGCAATCGTCCGGTCGTCGAGGAACTCGACCGCTGCCACGTCGATTCCGAAGCGGATGAGCTCGGCGGTGGCGCGCGCCGCGGCGGTCGCATCCGCGAAGCGAAATCCGCCCTGCCGCCGCGCCGCGGGACGTCCCGCGAGCGCCAGGGTCAGCTCCGTCGCGATCGCGAGCGTCCCCTCCGAGCCGACGAGGAGGCCGAGGAGATGGTAGCCCGAGGCGCTCTTCCGGCACCGGTTCCCGAGCCGGAGCAGCTCGCCGGTACCTGTGACGACGGTCGCCGCGCGCACGTGGTCGCGGGTGCCGCCATACTTGACCGAGTAGATGCCGCTCGCGTTGTTCGCCACCATGCCGCCGATCGTCGCCACGTCGGCGCTGCCGCCGGGCGACGGGGGGAAGAAGAGGCCGTGCGGCCGGAGCTCGCGGTTGAGCGCCGCGTAGACGACGCCCGGCTCGACGTCGACCTGGAGGTCCTCGGGCCGGACGGCGATCACGCGCGTCATGCGCGAGCAGTCGAGGACGATGCCGCCGCGGACGGGGATCGGGTTGCCCTCCAGGCTCGAGCCGGCACCGCGTGCGGTGAGCGGGATGGCACGCTCGGACGCCAGCCGCACCACCGCGACGACGTCGTCGGTCGAGAGCGGCCAGACGACCGCGTCCGGCCGGGCCGCGGGGAGCGAGGAGGCGTCGTGGGCGGCGGCGGCGAGGTCGGCGGGGCGGCGCGAGACGCGGTCCGGAAGGAGCTGCTCGAGCGCGGCAAGCATCGCATCGAGCCCGGCCGTCATGCCGACCGCCTACGGTGTCGTCAGCGCCCGAGCTGCCGCCGGAGATCCCGGAGCTCTTCCTCGAGCTCGCGGCTCCGCCGCCCGAGCCGGAGGAGATACCCGAAGAGACCGAGCCACACGACGGCGTAGGCCGCGAACAGATACGGGAAATGCGTCATGCCACCTCCCCCTGCCGCGCTTCGGTCTCTCGCCGGAGCGCGGCCATCTCCTCCGCCAGACGGCTCGCGCGCACGCGGAGCTGCATCAGCCAGCTCCCGACCAGGATGAGCGCCACCGCCGACACGACGAGCGCGATCCGCATCCACGGATCGACGAGCCCGGAGCCACCCTCGTTCCGCGCGATCACGGCGGGATGCATGCCTCGGAGGAGGCGAACCGAGACCATGATGATCGGGATGTCGAGCACGCCGATGATGCCGAGCACCGCCGCGTAGCGCTGGACCGCCTCGTCCTCGCCCCCGAAGGCCCGGAGCATCAGGTAGCTCGCGTAGATCGCCCACAGGATCACGGTCATCGTCAGCCGCGGGTCCCAGGTCCACCAGACGCCCCAGATCGGGCGAGCCCAGATGGGACCGGTCACGAGCACGAGGGAGCAGAAAAGCACCCCCACCTCCGCCGCCGCCTCGGCCAGCCGATCGGCGCCGCGCGAGCCGTTCCAGAGGTACACGGCGCTCGCACCCGCGACCAGGAAGAAGCCGAGGAACGCCATCCAGGCCGAGGAGACATGGAAGTAGAAGATCCGCTGGACGATGCCCATCTGCTGCTCGGTCGGCACCACCATGAAGATGAGGTAAAGCGCCGCGAGCATGGTCACGCAGGTCACCGCTGGAAACACACGTCTCATGCTAGTCCCTCACAACATACGCGAAGAGGAGCCACCCTGCCACCGCGAAGATGACGTCGAAGCACGCGAGGACGCCGAGCGCGTCGCTCGCCAGCGTGAGCCCGCCGGCCAGCACCGATCGTGTCGCCGACACCGTGCCGATCAGGAGCGGGACGAGGAGCGGCAGCAGGAGGAGCGGCAGCATCACCTCGCGCGCGCGCACGCGGACCGAGATGGCGGCGAAGAGCGTCGCGAGCGCGGCGAAGCCCAGGTTGCCGAGCGCGAGCACGACGAGGAGCCCCGGCAGCACGGGCATCAGGTCGAGGTGGAGAAAGAGGCCGACCAGCGGCACGACGACGAGCTGCATGACGGCCAGGAGCGCGACGTTGGCGGCCAGCTTGCCGAGGTAGATCGCCGCCGGATCGATGGGCGAGACGAGCAACCCCGACAGGCAGTCGTTCTCGCGCTCGAGGAGGAACCCCCGCTGGACGCCGAGGAGCCCGGTGAAGAGGAACGTCGCCCAGAGGACGCTCGGCACTAGCGCGGGCGCCGCCTCGGGCGGGGCGTCGTACGCCACCGTCAGCACGACCAGCAGGAGCAGCCCGAGCACGAGGACACTCGACAGGCCCTCGCGGGTCCGCCACTCGATGCTCATGTCCTTCCGGAAGATGGCGAGGGCACCGCGCATCGGGTTACCGTCCACCCGCCACGACGGCACGATAGGCGGCCGCGACGGCGTCCGCCGCCCGGCCGTCGAGCACCGAGGCGATGCGGCCGCGGTGGAGAATGGCGGTCCGCGTGGCGATCGGCGCGGCGCGGTCGAGGTCGTGCGTCGTCAGCACTATCGCGCGTCCGGCCTCGCGGAGCGCGACGAGCCGCTCCTGCAGTGCCTCAACGGCTGCTGGATCGAGCCCGCTGAAGGGCTCGTCCAGCAGGAGGAGGTCGGGCTCGTGGAGGAGCGCGCGGGCGAGTGCCAGCCGCTGGCTCATGCCACGCGAGTAGAACCGTACCGGGCGCCGCCCGGCCGCCTCGAGGCCCGCCCACGCCAGCAGCGTACCGATCCGCTCGCGCGCCGCCGCGACGTCGAAGAGGCGGGCGTGGAAGGCGAGATTCTCGGCGCCGCTGAGATCCGGGTAGCAGAAGCTCTCGTGCTCGGGCCGAGGAGTGCGAGAGTCTCGCCTGCCTCGACCGTGAGGTCCACCCCCGCCAGCACCCGCATCCCCGCGTAGGCCCGGACGAGCCCCTCGGCCACGAGCGCGGGCACCCCTCCTCCCGCTCTTCGGATCCCGCCTCCGCTCACTAGCGGACGACGCCGCCTGGCGGGACCGGCTCGTCGGGGTGAAGCAGGACCACCCGGTCGCGCTCGGAGTCGGTCGCGGCGAGCACCATGCCCTGGCTCTCGACGCCGCGCAGGCGGGCGGGCTCGAGGTTGGCGACCACGACGACCTGGCGCCCGACGAGAGCCGCCGCGTCGTAGTGGGCGCGGATGCCCGCCACGATCTGCCGCTCTTCGGAACCGAGGTCGACGCGCAGCACGAGCAGCCGGTCGGCGTTGGGGTGCGGCTCGGCGGCGCGGATGGTGCCCACCCGGAGCTCGAGGGCGCGGAACGCTTCAATTGATATCCGGGGGCCCGTGCGCTGCTCGCTCGCTTCGCTCGCGGCGCTGCTCCGATGCCCCCGGACCCCGTCGCTCGCCCGCGGCGAAGCCGCGGGCGGGTCCTCGCTGGATTTCGCGCCACCCACCGTTGGGTCGTCACTCGATTTCATCAGTGGTCTCCCCTCTCTAGTGCGGCCATTGCTTCGAAGGCCTGCGCTTCGAAGCGTCCGCGCATCGCGGCTAGGTCCTCCTGGGAGAGCTTGCCCATGCGGTGGTCGAGCTCCACCTCTTTGATCGCCTCGAGCGCTTGCCGCTTCTGTCTCTCCCACCGCTCGCGCTCGCTCCCCACCGGGGTCATGGCTCCCGATCGAGCTCGGCGAGCTCACGCTCGAGCCGGCTGCGGAGCGCGCTGTCGACCGGCGTGGCGACCGGCGGCACGGGCGCTGGGGTCTCGTGTGTCCAGCGGTGGAGCACGCGCGTCAAGCCGAGGGCACCCAGCAGGAGCGCCGCGAACGGCGTCAGCCAGGCGAACCAGTTGAAGCCATGAAAGGTGGGCGCCGAGAGGATCTTCTCGCCGTAGCGGCCCCGGAACGCCGCGAGGATCTTCTCCTTGTCCTCACCGGCGGCGAGCCGATCCGCGATCTCCTTCTTCATCGGCTCACCCGACTGGCACTGGAGGTGGTTGCAGGAGTGCACCGTGAGCCCGCAGCCGCACTGACAGGTGAGTGACTCCTCCAGCTCCTGCTGCGTGGCGGTGGCGGCGGCTATACCGGGCGCCCCGAGGAGGAGGGCGACCAGGACGAGGGCCGCACCCACCTTCACTCCGCGGGCACGCGGGCGCCGCCGAGAGCAAAGGCCGTCGCCCGGCGCTCGGCGGCGGCGGGCCACATGGTGATGATGGTGCCGCACGCCATGAAGATGCCGCCCAGCCAGAGCCATGAGACCAGCGGGTTCACGAACGCCTGGATGGTGGCCAGGTCCGAGTCGCGGTCGTAGGAACCGAGCACGACGTAGAGGTCTTCGGTCAGGGTCGAGCGCATGGCGACCTCGGTCGTCGGCTGCTGGGGCTTCTTGTAGAAGCGCTTCTCGGGAGCGAGAGTCGCAATCTGCCGCCCGTCCCGCCAGACGGAGACCTCGGCGGCGAGGCGCGAGAGGTGGGCATCCTCGGCGGTCGTGATCCGTTCGTAGCGCAGGCGGAACTTCCCGACCTGCATCTCTTCGCCGCGCTTGAGCGGTTGTGTGACCTCGATGCGGAACGCGGTCGAGGCGGCGATCGCGACGAAGGCCGACACCACGCCCACGTGGATCACGTAACCGCCATAGCGGCGACGGTTCTTGCCGACCAGCCGCGAGAGCGCGCGCGGCGCGCTCTCGTGCAGCATCGCCTGGCGGGCACGAACCCCGCGCCAGAACTCCTGCCCGACGGTCCCGAGCGCGAAGCAGCCGAGCACGAAGGTCAGGTACGCGTAGCCCGGCGGCACGCCCGCGACACCGAGTGCCACCGCGGCGGCGAGCGCCGTGAGGACGGGCCCGGTGAAGGCGCGGCGCAGGTTCCGGGGCGACGCGCGCCGCCAGGCGATCACCGGCCCCACCCCGGTGAAGAAGAGGAGCACGAGGCCGAGCGGCGCATTCACCCGGTTGAAGAAGGGCGGTCCGACGGTGATCTTCACGCCTCGCACCCACTCCGAGAGGACGGGGAACACGGTTCCCCAGAAGACCGCGAAGGCGATGCCCACGAGGATCAGGTTGTTGAAGAGAAAGGCCGCCTCGCGGGAGAAGAAGGACTCGATGGTGGCCGGCGTGCGGAGATCGGGCAGGCGGTAGACGAGGAGCCCTCCCGAGACGACGAGCACGAAGAGCAGGAAGCCGATGAAGAACGGGCCGAGCCCCGACTGCGTGAAGGAGTGCACCGAGGAGATGACCCCGCTCCGCGTGAGGAAGGTGCCGAAGATGGTGAGCGCGAAGGTGAGGAGGACGAGCACCAGGTTCCACACCCGGAGCATGTCCTTCTTCTCCTGGATCATCACCGAGTGGAGATAGGCGGTCGACACGAGCCAGGGCATGAAGGCCGCGTTCTCGACCGGATCCCACGCCCAGTAGCCGCCCCAGCCGAGGACCTCGTAGGCCCAGCGTGCGCCGAGGAGGTTGCCGAGCGTGAGGAACGACCAGGAGAAGAGCGCCCAGCGCCGCACGGAGCGGATCCACTGGTCGCCCAGCCGCCCGCTGGCGAGTGCCGCGATCCCGAAGGCGAAGGGGACCGATGCGCTCACGTAGCCCGTGTAGAGCGAGGGCGGGTGGAGCATCATCCAGTAGTTCTGGAGGAGCGGGTTCAGGTCGGCGCCCTCGCGCGCGGCAACCGGCAGCCGCTCGAAGGGGTCGGTCACGAAGGTGAGGAGCGCCAGGAAGAAGAACGCGATCGTCATGAGCGTCGCCGTGACGTACGGCATGAGCGCGCGGTTCCGGTCGCGGTTCTGGATCTGGACGATGGCGGTGAACAGGCTCAGCATGAACGCCCAGAAGAGCAGCGAGCCCTTCTGCCCGCCCCACAGAGCCGCCACGGTGTACTGCGTCGGCAGCGAGCTCGACGAATAGGCGGCGACGTACTCGAGTGTGAAGTCGTGCTGGAGGAGGGCGCGGAGGAGGATCGCAGCCGCGACGACCACCAGCCCCGCGACCGCGAAGGCTGCGTGCTCGCCCGAGCGGACGAAATCCGGCCGCCGGCGCACCCCCCCGAGGATGGAGGTCACGACGGAGTACGCGGCGAAGAGGAGCGCGAGGCAGACCGCGAGGCGGCCGATCTCGGGCATGGCCGTCAGGAAGGCGCCTTCGCCGGCTCGTACTTGGAGGGGCAGCTCGTCATGATCTGGCGCGCGGTGAGGGCCCCGTCCTGATAGCGCCCCTCGACCACCACCTCGCGCCCCTCCGAGAACATGTCGGGCAGGATGCCACGGTAGGCGACCGGGACGGGTTCGCTGTCGTCCTGGCGCGCGAGCTCGAAGGCGAGCTCGCTGGTGCGCGCGTCCCAACGCATGCTGCCGTGGCGCACCCAACCTTTCACGCGCAGCGCCTCGCCGACGTGTGCGTCGCGCTGCGCGAGGAACTCCCCCAGCTCGAAGTAGTACATCGAGGTGGTGCGAATGCCGCCGTAGACCAGGTAAGAGACTGCGGCCCCGATCAGTGCAGCCCCGATGACAAAGCGACGTTGCGTCAGCATGGGCTGAGGAGAAGCGTACGGGAATGGCCCCGACGGTGCAAGGCAAGACGTGTCCGTTTGCGCGCCTGCCGTGCGCGATGCGCTACTCGTCCGCTTCCTCTCCCGCGCTCCGCCCGCGCTGGTCGCGGCCCGGCCCGAACGCCACGCCACGCCGCGAGGCCCGGATGAAGGCCAGGAGATAGTCGACGTCGGGCGACGAGATCTCGGCCTCCACCCGCGCCATGGCCAGCCGGAGGTTCGTCCGCACCCGGAAGAGGATGCGAAAGGCGGCGTTGAGCGCGCGCATCCGCTCCCGGTCGAAGCCCGCGCGTTCGAGCCCGACCCGGTTGAGCCCCCGCACGGTGTGCGGATCGGTCACCATCGCGAAGGGAGGAATGTCCCGGCTGGCGCGCGCCAGCCCGCGCAGGATCGACAGACGACCCGCCCGGCAATGCTGGTGGACGACGCAGTTCCCCGAGATGAA
Source organism: Deltaproteobacteria bacterium (assembly GCA_005879245.1). GTDB lineage: Bacteria > Desulfobacterota > Binatia > DP-6 > DP-6 > DP-23. Next base: position 5,651 of record VBLA01000126.1, on the reverse strand, counting down.
GGCGTCGTCCTCCACGATCACATGGCCGCCGAGCGCCGCACCGGTCGCGATGATCGTGCGGTCGCCGATGCGACAGTTGTGCGCCACGTGGACGCGCGACATGAGGAAGTTGCCGTCCCCGATCTCGGTCCGGGTCTCGGCCTCGGTCCCGCGGTGCACCTCGCTGTGCTCACGGAAGACGTTCCGGTCGCCGATGCGCAGGCCGGTCGGCGCGCCCGCGTAGGCGAGGTCCTGGGGCTCGTGCCCGAGCACCGCATGGGGGTGGATGACGTTGTCGGCACCGATCTCCGTCGCCCCCGTCAGATACGCTCCGGCGAGGACGCGCGTGCGCGGCCCGATCACGACCGGTCCCTCGATGACGACGTAGGGCCCGATCGCGACGCTCGGATCGAGCTCGGCGTGCGGGTCGATGATGGCCGTCGGGTGGATCGGCACGCGCTAGCGCTTGCCGGGCGTCTCGTCGTCGAGCGCCGGGCTTGCCTCCGGGGGTACCGGGTCACCGGGGATGCGATAGCGCTCGTCCGCCCAGGCGGCCAGGTCGACGATCCGGCAGCGGTCGGAGCAGAAGGGCCGATACGGGTTCTGCTCCCACGACGTCTCCCGCCGGCAGGTGGGACAGCGAACGGTACGCACCGGGGGCCGAGTGTAGCCGCTCGGCGCGAAGCCCGCCAGGCTCGGTTGACACCAGCCCTCGCTTCGCTCCAGTGTCGGCCTCCATGTCGACCCGGCCCCACTTCGGCGTCTGCCTCCCGCAGTTCGGAACGAGCTGGAACCAGGCGCGCGAGGTGGCCCAGGCGGCCGACGAGGCGGGCTTCGACTCCGTGTGGTGCGTCGACCACTTCGTCGGCATCCCGTTCGAGAAGGACTCGCCCTTCGAGGCGTGGACCGAGATCAGCGCGGTGGCGGCCATCACGCGCCGCGTCCGCCTCGGTCATCTCGTGCTCTGCGTCAGCTACCGGCCGCCCACGCTCGTCGCGAAGATGGCGGCGACGCTCGACGTCATCTCGGGCGGCCGTCTGATCGTGGGACTCGGCGCGGGCTGGCACGAGCCCGAGGCGACGATGTACGGGTACGACTTCCCGCCCATCCCCACCCGCCTCGCGCAGCTCGGCGAAGCGTGCGAGCTCCTGCGACGCATGTGGACCGAGGAGCGGGTGACGTTCGCGGGCCGGCACTTCCGGGCCAACGAGGCGCTCTGCGAGCCGAAGCCGGCTCAGTCGCGGCTGCCGATCCTGATCGGCGGCGGCGGGGAGCGGGTACTCCTTCGTCTCGTCGCCCGCCATGCCGACATCTGGAACAACCTCGGCATGTACCACGGGGAGATCGCGCACAAGCGAGAGGTCTTGACCGCTCACTGCCGCGCCGTCGGGCGTGACCCGGCGGACATCCTGGTCTCGCAGCAGACGCTCGCGGCCATCGCGCTCGACCGGACGGACGCTGCCCGGCGAAGCCAGACGGTGCTCGACGAGCTCGCCTTCCTCGAGGGGAGTCCCGAGCTCGCGCTGACCGGTACCCCGGACGAGATCCGCGCCCGCGTCGAACGCAATCGGGCACTCGGCATCGGGGGCTTCATCATGAGCTTCGGGCGACGCACCGACCCGGAGCACGTGCGCCTCTTCGGCCGCGAGGTGGCGGCCGCGTACCGCTAGGAAGCCGACCCGAGACTCCGTCTCGGGTCGGGGTCGCGCGCGAGGGTGTGGCGTTCGGTGCCGCGGGGCGGACGTCGTGCCGCGGCCGGCAAAGCCGGCGCGGCAAACAGTGCAACTCCAGGTTGATATCGCCAGGGCGAGGGAGGTGCGCGAGGACCATGAGCCGGCACCCCCCGCCCCTGCCCTCCCTCGCCCGCGCGCATGAGCGCATCAACTTGGAGTCGCGCTAGGCGTGGCGGCCTCAGCGCGGGTCGGCCGGGAGGGTGAATTCGAAGGCCGCCCCTTCGCCGTCGACGTAGGGCGAGCGCGCGCGGATCGTACCGCCGTGGCGCTCGACCGCGAGCCGGCAGAAGGTGAGACCGAGGCCCCAGCCGCCGAAACGTTTGAGCGAGAGCTGCTCGCCGCCCTGGCGGTACTTCCGGAAGAGCGTGGGGAGCACATCCGCGGGGATCACCCTGCCGCGGTTGCCGACCCGGACGAGGAAGCTCGCCTCTGCCTGCCGCTCGGCATGGATGTCGACGACGCTCTCGTCGGGGGCCACCGCGATGGCGTTGTCGAGGAGGTTCAGCAGGATGCGCTCGACCAGGTTCGGGTCGCAGCGCAGGACCGCCTGGCTCTCGCCACTGCGGTTCAGCGCCACGCCCTTCGGCTGGGCCATGAGGCCTGCCTCGGCGAGCACGGGCTCGCAGAGCACGGACCAGGAGACGTCCTGCAGGCGGAGCGGTAGCGAGCCGTTCTCGAGCCGGTTCACGTCGAGGAGCGTGGCCACCAGGTTGCCGATGCGGAGGTTGGCGCGTCGCAGGAGCGGCAGCACGGCAATGGCGCCCACCGGGTCCTGCTCCATTGAATCGAGCGCCGACTCGACGACACAGAGCGAATTCTTGATGTCGTGCACGGTGAGATCGACGAGGTCGTCCCGCCGCCGCTCGAGATCGCGCAGCTCGGCCGTCCGGGCGCTGACCACCCGCTCGAGGTCGACCGCGTACGCGGCAAGTCGACGATGTGCCACCCGCAGGAGATCCGTCTGCGTGACGATGCCCGCCAGGCGTCCCTCGGTGGTGAGGACGGGCAGGCGCCGGATGCGATGGCGCGCCAGCTCGCCGATCGCCTGCGCCACGGTGGCGCCGGTGTCGGTCACGTGGAGCGGGTGCGTCATGGCGTCGCGGACGGAACGCTCGGCCCAGCCGTGGGGATCGCGGGCCACCTCCCGCACGACGTCCCGCTCCGAGACGATGCCCGCCGGGTGATCGTCTTCCACGACGACGAGGCAGCTGATCCCGTGCTGGACGAGGAGCCGGGTGGCCTGGTGCAGGGTCGCCGTGGCGGGAACGCACTGCACGTTCGCCGACATGTGCTCGGCGACCCGGATGGACGCCGCGTACTCCGTCTCGGCCTCGAGCGTGCGGAGATCCTCGGCCACATTCGCATATCGGCGGAGCCCCACCCAACCTTTAGCCCCGCCATGCGGGTTGCGACCCACGGATCCCGTTCGGCGGACGTTCTCCTTGAATCCCGCTTGACCTTCACATAGCTCTCGGCGAGGTGATCCCGCCTCCTTTCCTGGCGGCGTGCCGCCGCGAGCCGGTTCCGTACACGCCCGTCTGGCTCATGCGGCAAGCAGGCCGCTACATGCCCGAGTACCGGGCCGTGCGCGAACGACTCGGCTTCCTCGAGCTCTGCAAGTCGCCCGACGCGGCCGCCGAGGTGACGGTCACCGCGGCGCTTCGGCTGGGCGTCGACGCGGCGATCATCTTCGCGGACATCCTGCTCGTGCTCGAGCCGATGGGGGTGGGACTCGAGTTCAGCCGCGGCGACGGCCCGGTCATCCACCGGCCGGTCCGGAGCGGGGCGGACGTCGATCGCCTGCTGCCGGTCGATCCGGCGGCGCTCGCGTACGTCATGGAAGCCGTCCGGCGGGCGCGGGCGGCGCTGCCGGCGCACCTTCCCCTCATCGGCTTCGCGGGTGCGCCCTTCACGCTCGCCTCGTACCTGATCGAGGGCGGCGGCTCGCGGACCTATGCGCGCACGAAGACCATCATGCTCGGCGACCCGGGCGCGTGGCGCGCCCTCATGGAGCGGCTCTCCGCCAGCATCGCGGCGTATCTGAACGCCCAGATCGCCGCCGGCGCGGATGCCGTCCAGCTCTTCGACAGCTGGGTCGGGTGCCTCGCACCCGCCGACTACCGCACCCACGTGCTTCCCCACATGCGCGCGCTCGTCGACGCGATCCGACCGGGCACCCCGGTCATACACTTCGGCACCGGGACGGCCGGCCTCCTCGAGGCGATGCGCGCCGGAGGTGGCGACGTGATCGGCGTCGACTGGCGGATCGACCTCGACGTCGCCTGGAACCGTGTCGGGCACGACGTCGCGGTGCAAGGCAACCTCGACCCCACCGCCCTCCTCGCCCCGGTGCCCGAGATCCGCGCCCGAGCCGCCGCCATTCTCGGCCAGGCCGCCGGAAGACCCGGGCACATCTTCAACCTGGGCCACGGCATCCTGCCCCAGACCCCGGTCGATCACGTGCGCGCGCTGGTCGACGCGGTGCACGAGCTCTCGGCCGCCTAGTCCCCATGACGGCGACTGCCGACGCGGTGCTGCTGATCGCCTTCGGCGGTCCCACGCGCTCCGAGGAGATCCGGCCCTTCCTCGCCAACGTCGTCCGTGGCCGAGAGCACAGGATTCCCGCGGAGCGGATCGAAGAGGTCGTTCACCACTACGAGATGATCGGCGGTCGCTCGCCGCTGAACGAGATCACCCTCCGGCAGGCGGCGAGGCTGGAGACCGCGCTCGCCACCGACGGGCCGCCGCTCCCGGTCTTCGTCGGCATGCGGAACTGGGCGCCGTACCTCGCCGACACGCTGGCCCGCATGGCGGAGACGGGCGTGCAGCGGGCCATCGGCGTGATCCTCGCGCCCCACGCGGTCGAGGCGAGCCGCGAGCGCTACATCGAGACGATCGACGCCGCACGCACCGCCCTGGGCACGCGCGCCCCCGCGATCCGCTACGTCGCACCGTGGTACGCCCATCCCCTCTTCATCACCGCCGTCGCCGACGCCGTGGTGGCCGCGCTGGTTACGCTCCCCGCCACCCGGCGTGCCGGGGCGCCACTCGTCTTCACCGCGCACAGCGTGCCCGTCGCGATGGCGTCGCGCTCACCCTACGTCGAGCAGCTCACCGTCTCGGCCCGCGCCGTCGCCGAGCGCCTGGGACGGGCCCGTTGGCAGGTCGCCTTCCAGAGCCGGAGCGGGAGCCCGCACGAGCCCTGGCTCGAGCCCGACGTGAAGGGTGCCCTGCGCGCGCTCGCCGCCGGCGGCGCGGAGGACGCCGTCGTCGTCCCGGTGGGATTCGTCTGCGACCACGTCGAGGTGCTCTACGACCTCGACGTCGAGGCCCGCGCCACGGCCCGCGAGCTGGGCCTCGGCTTCGTGCGCGCGAGCACGGTGAACGACCATCCCCTCTTCATCCGCATGCTCGCCGAGCTGGTGCGCACCGCCGTGGCCGAAGGATGACGGATCGACGCTGCGACGTGGCCGTGGTGGGCGGCGGCATCACCGGGCTCACCGCCGCGCACGCCCTGCTCGCGCGCGCCCCGGGGACGACCGTCGTCCTGCTCGAGGCGACGGATCGCCTGGGCGGCACGATCGCCACCGAGCACACGGGAGGCTTCGTCATCGAGACGGGAGCCGACGCCTTCCTGACCGAGAAGCCGTGGGCACTCGACCTGTGCGACCGGCTCGGGATGGCGGAGCGGCTGGTCGGAACGCGCGAGGGTGACCGCCGGACGTACGTGGTGCACGCGGGGCGGCTCGTCCCGCTCCCCGAAGGCTTCATGCTCCTCGCGCCGACGAATCTCTGGGCGCTCGCCGCCTCCCCGCTCTTCTCGTGGCGCGGCAAGCTCCGCATGGCGCTCGATCTCGTCCTCCCCCGCCGGAGTGGAGAGCAGGACGAGAGCCTGGGGGCCTTCGTCCGCCGCCGTTTCGGCCGCGAGGCGCTCGAGCG
>VBLA01000433.1 GCA_005879245.1 Deltaproteobacteria bacterium | reverse complement strand
AGCAACTCCTCGAGAGCGAGCTCTTCGGCCACGTCCGGGGCGCCTTCACCGACGCGCGCGCGGCGCGGACGGGCCTCTTCGTGCAGGCGAACGGGGGCACGCTGCTGCTCGACGAGATCGGCGACCTGCCCCTCGCGCTCCAGCCCAAGCTGCTCCGCGCCCTCCAGGAGCGCACCGTCCGTCCGATCGGGGGAAGTGAGGAGGTCGCGTTCGACGTCCGCCTCGTGGCGACGACGAACCGTGACCTCGAGTCCGCCGTCGAGGAAGGGCTTTTCCGCGAGGACCTCTACTTCCGCATCAACGTGATCCCCGTGGAGACGCCCCCGCTCCGGGCCCGCGGGAACGACGTCCTCCTCCTCGCGCAGCACTTCCTGGTTCACTTTGCCGAGAAGGCGCGGAAGAGTGTGACGGGCCTCTCCCCCCCAGCGGCCGAGCGGCTCCTGGCGTACGCATGGCCGGGCAACGTGCGGGAGCTCCAGAATTCGATGGAGCGCGCGGTCGCGCTCACGCAGTACGAGCAGATCACGGTGGACGACCTGCCCGAGAAGATCCGGGCCTACCGGCCGTCGCATGTGCTCATCGCCGCGGACGATCCCTCGGAGCTCGTGCCGCTCGAGGAGATGGAGCGGCGCTACATCCTGCGGGTGATGGAGGCGGTGGGCGGCAACCGGACGCTCGCCGCCAAGGTGCTCCGCATCGGGCGGAAGACGCTCTATCGGAAGCTCGCGCTCGGTGGCGCGGCGACGGGTCACGAGTAGGACACGGCGCATTCCGCGCCGGGGGTCGAAAATGACCCGGCGGATGACCACGGCACCTCCCGCCGACGCTGCAACACGGCGGGCTCCGGATCGTGCGGACCCGGCACGCGCTGTGCAGTGTCGGAAGATGGCCCCGCGACGGACGGTGACGATGGGTTCCCTGATCAAATTCCCAACGATTCGAGCGGTCAAATCAGCAGCTTCCAGCGGCCATCGGCCAGTCGCGGGGCCTCCCTCCAGTCCGTCCCCCGAAGCGCCGACGGCTTCCGGATTGGAGACGGAGAATCCGTTAACCCCGTTCCTCCCTCCCTTCGGCGCGCCAAGGAGGCTCGATCTGAACCGGCACGTGTGGTTCCGGGGCGTCCAGCAGAGGATACGGCGGCTGCGACGCTGGTACGGTGGCTCGACGAGCTCGCGGCGCTCGCACCGCATCCGAGCGCGCCTCATCCAGGAGGAGCTCGCGACCCTTCCGAGCACGCCGCATCCGCCCGCGATCGGGCGAGATGAGGAGGTCGCGGAACTCGATCGCCTCTTCCGTACCGCCCCGCCGCAGGCTCGCCGGCTCATGCTCGCTCTGCTCCGGTCGTTTGCCCGGGGCGTTCGCGACGGCGCACTAGCAGGGTAGGGGGCCGTCCGCGACGGCCTGCCGGCCCCCGCGCGGGCAGCCTTGACGGCGTGTAGGGCCTCGACGCACAACACGAAGCGCGACCATGAGGTCCTGGATCCTAGCCATTGGCGTCGTGCTCGTACCGGCGCTTGCCGCCGCCGACGTGATCATCGGGCTCCGCGGCCGCGACGACGCGGGTCTGGCGCGAGTCATCGCCGGGCAGCAGAGCCCGACGGGCGCCACCGGCTACTCGCTGACGGCCGGCGAGTTCGCGGCGCAGTTCGGCGCGGCGGCCTCCCATGTCCGCCGTGTGAGCCGCTGGCTCCGCTCGGGTGGCTGCGCCGTGCAGCGCATGCCGGGCCGGCAGTTCGTTCGCTGTCGCCATCGAACCCCCGGGCCGCTGCCCGCCGCGCTCCGCGCGCTGGTCGACGGCATGGTCGATCCAGGCATCCTCGCGCTCGTACCGCGCTCACCCCTCGGGCACCCGAGGGCGGGGCGGTGAGCAGCGGGGGAGGGCGGACGACCTTCCGTCGGCCGTCGTATCAGCGTGGCGTGGGCGCGAAGCGCGCCATCCCTGACGTCGCGTTCCCGGCCTCCGGCGTCTACCCGATCATCGTGCGGGGGCAGGGTCTCCTCGCCGGCGGCACGAGCGCCGCGGCGCCGGCGTGGGCGGGCGTCGTGGCGCGGCTCGTCCAGCACGAGGGCGGGCGCGTGGGTTTCCTGAACCCGCAGCTCTACCGGATCGGCCGCGCCCAGCTACACGGTGGCCCTGCCGTCTTCCACGACGTCGTGGTCGGTGACAACGGGACGAGCCTCGCGCCCGGCTTCTCCGCCAGACCGGGCTACGACTTCGCCACCGGCTGGGGCTCCGTCGACGGCGCCGCGCTGCTCGACGTCTTCCCTGGACGCTGAGAGGGGCCATGGTCCACCACCGTGTCCGGTCGGGTGCGGCCGTGCGACTCGACCGCCTCGACCCGGGAGACACCGGCAAGCACGCCGACGAGGAGACGGCGCGCGCCAAGCTCGCGCGCGACATCGAGCGGCTGGCGAAGCTCCAGGACGTCCTCTACGCGGAGCGACGCCACGCGGTGCTCATCGTGCTCCAGGGCATGGACACCTCGGGGAAGGACGGCACGGTCAAGCACGTCATGAGCGGCGTCAACCCGAGCGGCTGTGAGGTCGTGCCCTTCAAGGTGCCGACCGATGAGGAGGCTGCGCACGACTTCCTCTGGCGCGCGCATCGGGCCGCACCCCGGCGCGGTCACATCACCATCTTCAACCGGTCGCACTACGAGGACGTGCTCGTGACGCGCGTGCACCGCACGGTCCCCCGATC
>VBLA01000432.1 GCA_005879245.1 Deltaproteobacteria bacterium | reverse complement strand
CTAACCGCGCGTTGGGGCGGCCGCACTACGCGCGCCCCTCAACGCGAACGTTAGGCGCATCGGGAGATCGATGTCGCAGGAACCACGATGGCCCTTCGAAAGTGGTTGGCGAGATCACAGGGCGTCGTCCCGATCGCGGTGGCATCACGCATCCGTGATCTGCGCCGCCTCCGCCGGCAGCACGGTCCGGGCAGATGGCGCAAGTGCAAGGGCGTTCTGCGGTTGCTCTGAGAAGACCCCTGGCCTCAAAAAAGCTCGAAGTCATCGCCGAACCCGATAAGCCCACGATCGTCACCCGTCGCGTGCTCGACGCGCCCCGCGCGCTCGTCTTCGACGCCTGGACGAACCCCGAGCACCTCCGGCGCTGGCTGGGGCATCGCGCGCTCACCTGGGCGGTGTGCGAGATCGACCTCCGCGTGGGCGGCGGTTACCGCTGGGTGCAGCGCGCCCCCGATGGGCGGGAGTACGCGTTTCACGGCGCGTACAGGGAAATCGTGCGTCCGGAGAAGATCGTCAGCACGTTCGTCTTCGAAGCCATGCCGGACGACGAGGCGCTCGAGACGCTGACGCTCGAAGAGCGCGACGGGAAGACGGCGGTCACCACGCTGACGGTGCACAAGACGATCAAGGCGCGCGACGGTCATCTCGCGTCCGGAAGAATGGAGGCCGGCATGACCGAAGGCTACGAGCGACTCGACGAGCTGCTGGCGGCCCTGTGGGCAAGCTGAGCGGGTGCATTACCGATCGCGCAGCCCGCTCTTCGCACTCGGGGGGAAGACCTGAGCTACAGATCCACGGGGTCAACCCACACCGGCCGCTCGCCGAGGCCCTCCGCAGGGCCCGCGAGCAACGGCTTTGCGACCAAGTGGTACGTGCCGGCGACGCTGAAGGCGCGCTTCGTCCACGCCGGTCGAACCGTTGCGTCGTGCAGGAAGAGGACGATGTCGAGCTGGCGCTCGCGCGCGCGCACTAGCGTCGCGGCGAACAGGGCGTCGAGGTCGTCCGGCTCGCCCGCTGCGCCGAGGAGCAGGCCGTAGCGGATCGGCTTCCCGAGCGTCGGGAGACGGGGAACGGGCAGGACCCCGCTCGCCGAGCTGGCCAGCGCCGAGAGGACCCGCAGCGGCCGCGTGAGGCGAATCGGCACGGCGCGAGCCACGGGCGAGTAGTCCCAGAGCCCGAGGAGCGCCCGCTCGGTCGACCAGACGTCGTCGGGCCGCCACCCCGGGAGAGCGCTCCAGAGCGTGCGGAGGGCGCTGCTGTCGAGCGGCCGGACGAGGTCGTAGGCGACGAGCGAGCCGCGGAGGAGTTGGGCAGCGGCGTCCCAGTCCTCCAGCGGCCGCGCTCCGGGCGGTAACTCTCCGACGGCGCGGAAGAGGGGTAGGTCCGGCTGACGAGCTCGCGAGCCGAGCGGTAGCCGCCAGCGCGGAACGCCCCGAGCGACGGCGCGTTGCCGTCCATGATGTTCGCATAGAGCAGCACCGCGCCGCGGGCGCGTGCCCACTCCTCGAGGCCGGCGAGGAGCCTCCCCGCGAGCCCTCGCCGGCGGGCGTGCGGGACGACCGCGAGATCGACGCCGTCACCGGGGAGATCGTCCGCCGCGGCAGGCGCCGCGGCGTGGCGACGCCGCTCAACGTGACGCTCCCCGCGTAGGGACGGCGTCGGGCGAACACGTCGGGCGTCCGGTCCTGCGCGAGCACCATGCGACCGGCCTGGGGCGACCCGGCGAGCAGGGCGGAGAGGGAAGGGCGGTCCGCCTCGGTCGCTTCCCGGATCATGCGCCGGGCACGAGCCCTGCGAGGGTGTCGAGGTTCGTCCGCTCGATCGCCCGCGCGCGCGCCTCGATCTCCTGCAGCATCCGGAGCGCGGCGGTGTTGAGCGGCGTCGCCACGCCGCGGCGCCTGCCGCGGCGGACGATCTCCCCGGTGACGGCGTCGATCTCGCTCGGTCTGGCGAGCTCGAAGTCCCGCCAGGTGACCGACTTGACGCGCGCGAAGTGAGGCCCGACGGCGACCAGGGCGCGGGTCATGGTCTCGAGCCATCCCGCCTCGCGGCGGGCGATCAGCGGGGCGGGGACGAGTCCGAACACGGGCTCGAGCTCGACCTGTTCCGCCGCCGCGACGTCGACCCCCTCCGCCACGATGTGGGCCAGGACGGCGGGGTTCCAGTCGATGAGCTCGCCGAAGAGGAGCCCCCCGAGCGCGCCGAGCACGGTGACCGAGTTGACGAGCATCTTCCCCCAGAGCGCCCCGCGGATGTTCGGCGTGGTCCGCGTGGGGAAGGCGCGCGCCAGGAGCTCTCCCACCGCGACGAGCCGCTCGTCGAGGGCGCCGTCCAGCCGGCCGATGACGAGCTCGCCGCTCGACGTGAGCTCGACGTCCCCCGGCGCGTGCCACGTGGCCCCGAAGCCGACCACGCAGCCGACGGTGCGCTCCCCGCCGACGAGCTCCGTGATCGTCTCTTCGTTGAGGCCGTTCTGCAGCGAGACGACATCGCTCGCCGGTCCGAGCCGCCCGATGAGCGGTGCCAGGGCGGCGCGGGTCGCCTGCGAGCGCACGGCGAGGAGCAGCAGGTCACAGGACGGAAGGAGATCGGCCGCGGCTTCCGGCGTGTCGGCGGGGAGCGGGATGACGTCGTCGCCGTCGACGCTCCGCAGGCGGAGGC
>VBLA01000431.1 GCA_005879245.1 Deltaproteobacteria bacterium | reverse complement strand
CCGCGACGGCGACGTATTCCGTTTTTCAGCGTCCTGCTGATTGGTTTACTCCTCCTCGACGGCTGTACGGGTGGGGCGGGGTACCTCCTCCGGGCGGGCTGGTCCGAAGCGCGCATTCTCTGGCGGCGGCGGCCGATCACCGAGCTCCTGGCGCGCCCGGATCTCGATCCGGCGCTCCGCGAACGGCTCCAGCTGGCGCTGGCCGTGCGCGAGTTCGCGGCGCAGCCACTCGGCCTCCGCGTGGGGCAGAGCTACACGACCTTCGCTGACGTCGAGGGCGAGGACCTGGTGTACGTGTTGGCCGCCGCGTGGCGCGATCGCCTCGAGCCCTTCACCTGGCGCTATCCGCTCGTCGGGCGGCTGCCCTACCGCGGCTTCTTCGCCCGGCCGGACGCGGAGGCGGCGGCGCGGGCGCTCGGCGCGGAGGAGCTCGACGTCGACATCCATCCCGCGGTCGCCTTCAGCACGCTCGGCTGGTTCGCGGACCCGCTCCTCTCCAGCGCGGCCACCGGCCCGCCCGTGGGCGTCGCCGAGACGATCCTCCACGAGCTCTTCCACGCGACGCTCTACCTCCCCGGCGAGGCTGCCTTCAACGAATCGGCGGCGACGTTCGCCGGCCACCGCGGTGCGATCGCCTTCTTTTGCAGCGGCCCGGGCGCGGATGCCTCGCGGTGCGACGAGGCACGCCGCCGCTGGGCCGCGGTCCTGGCGCGGGGCCGGGTGCTCGGCCGGTTGGCCGCACGGCTACGTGGGCTCTACGCGGCACGTCCGCCGATCCCACTTCGCGAGCAGCGGCGCACTCAGCTGTTGCGCGCTGCCGCCGCGGCGCTCGCGCGCCGCGGCCTCGTGAGCGGTGGGCTTCTCCCGCCCAACAACGCGCGTCTGCTCGGCGACCTCCTCTACCTGACGGAGCTCGGCACGTTCGAGCGTCTCGCCCCCGGCGACGCCGACCTCGCTCCCGCCCTCGCGGCGCTTGTCCGCGCGGTCAGGGGTGAAGCGGACCCGTTCGCCACCCTCGAAGTGCTCGCCAGTCGCGGCGAACGGCGCTAAAGTGCGCCCGTGATGCGGGAGCCCGAAGCCGACGCCGGCGACGGCCGTCGCTTTGCCGTCGATCGGATGATGGGGCGGCTCGCGCGCTGGCTCCGCGTGCTGGGCCACGACGTGGCCTACGGGCCGCATCTGGTCGGACGGACGCTCGTCGCCTGCGCGCGGCGCGAGGACCGACTGCTCCTCACGCGGGACACGCACCTCCTCCGCGATCCCCACCTCCCGCCCCACGTCTTCATCACGAGCGACGATTTCCGGGCGCAGCTCCGCGAGGTCGCGGCAGCCGTTCCGCTCGGCGGCAGGGCGCTCCTCCGGCGCTGCCTCGAGTGCAACCGGCTGCTCGAGGAGGTGCCACGGGAGCGGGCACGCGATCGCGTCCCGCCCTTCGTGTGGGCGACGAACGAGCGCTTCCTCACTTGCCCCTCGTGCGGGCGGCTCTACTGGCCGGCGACGCATTACGCACACATGCGGCAGGAGCTCACGACCCTGGGCCTTCTCCCGGAGAGTGCGACATCATGAGCATGGCGGGCGGCGTCGACATCGGTGCGCACGAGGCGGGTTTCCCCGTGAGCCGCTGTGCGAAGTGCCGGCGGGACGTGCTGACCCACGTCCACCTCGACGAACGCGGCGAGGAGCGCCGGTGCTGTCTCCACTGCGACGCAGAGATCGACCCGCGCGAGGTCCGCTGGGTGGAGGAAGAGGAACTCGATCGGATCGGCTACGAGCTGGCGAGCGAAGAGGGGTTCGGCTGCGGACGACCGGGCTGCGGCCGCGGCAACTGCTCCAACCGGCGCTGAGGAGAAGGGGGGGATCGGCCATGAACGAGCGAGTACGCGAGATCCTGAGCTGGTACGCGAGCGACAACCCGGGGACGCTCACCCACCTGGCCCGTCTCCTGAATCACGGCCGCCTGGGCGGGACGGGGCGGTTCGTCATCCTGCCGGTCGACCAGGGCTTCGAGCACGGGCCGGCTCGCTCCTTCGCGTCGAACCCCTCGGGCTACGATCCGCGCTACCACTTCGAGCTCGCGATCGCGGCCGGGTGTAACGCCTACGCCGCGCCGCTCGGCTTCCTCGAGGCCGGGGCGGCCGAGTTCGCCGGCGAGCTGCCGCTCATCCTGAAACTCAACAACTCCGATTCGCTCGCGGGCGGGGGCGATCCCTGCCCGGCGCTCACGGGGAACGTCGACGACGCCCTCCGACTCGGCTGCGTCGCGATCGGCTTCACGATCTACCCGGGCTCCGCGCTCCGGAACGAGATGTATCAGCAGCTCCGCGACCTGACCCTGGAGGCCAAGCGGAAGGGCCTCGCGGTGGTCGTCTGGTCCTACCCGCGCGGCTCCGTGCTCTCGAAGGAGGGCGAGACGGCGATCGACGTCGTCGCCTACGCGGCCCAGATCGCGGCGCAGCTCGGCGCTCACGTCATCAAGGTGAAGCCGCCCACGGCGCCGGCGCATCGTCATCTTCTCGGGCGGCGAGGCGAAGGACACCGCCGCGCTCCTCGACGAGGTGCGCGGAATCAGGGACGGGGGCGGCTTCGGCTCGATCATCGGCCGGAACTCCTTCCAGCGGCCCCGCGGCGACGCGCTCGACTTCCTCCGCCAGGTGATGGACATTTACGCGGGGAAGGCGAAGTGACTTCCCCCGTCAACGTCGAGAGCCTGTCGCGCGACTTCCTGCACGTCGCGGAGGAGGCGGCGATCGAGGCGGCACGGACCATGGGCGAGGGCCAGCGCCGTCACTCGGACCACGTCGCCGTGGAGGCGATGCGCCGGGCGATGGACGGCCTCGCCATGCGGGGCACCGTCGTGATCGGGGAGGGCGAGCGCGACCAGGCGCCGATGCTCTACATCGGCGAGAGGGTCGGCCGCAGTCAGCCCGACGACGTCGAGGTCGACATCGCCGTCGACCCGCTCGAGGGGACGAACCTCTGCGCCACGGGCTCTCCCGGGGCGATCGCGGTGCTCGCCGCCGCCAATCGGGGCGGTCTCCTCCACGCGCCCGACTGCTACATGGACAAGATCGTCGTCGGTCCGGCCGCGCGGGACGCGATCGACCTCGACGCCAGCGTCGAGGACAACCTGAAGGCGATCGCGCGCTGCCTGAAGCGGGCCGTGACCGACCTGGTGGTCATCGTGCTCGACCGCCCCCGGCACGAGAAGCTGATCGAGGACATCCGGCGTGCAGGCGCCCGCATCCGCCTGATCACCGACGGCGACCTCTCGGCCGGCATCACCGCGGCGGTGCGCCGCACCAACGTGCACGCCGTCATGGGGATCGGGGGCGCGCCGGAGGGCGTGCTCACGGCCGCCGCGCTCCGCTGCCTGAACGGCGGCATGCGGGCCCGCCTCGTGCCGACCAAGACGGGGCAGGAGGACCGCATGCGAGCGATGGGGATCACGGACCCGCAGCGCGTGTACACCGAGCGGGACCTCGCGCCCGGACCGGATATCCTCTTCGTCGCGAGCGGGGTGACGGACGGGAGCCTCCTCCAGGGCGTGCGCTTCTTCGGCCACGGCATCCGGACGAGCTCCGTCATCATGTCGATGCGTGCGCGGCAGATCCGCTTCATCGACACGGTCCGCCTGGTCGACAGCCCCGACGCCGTCGTCGAGTTCTGAGCAGGTCTTTCGCAGCCACCCGGAAGGGCGCTTTGCGAAGGCCGCCCGGACGACCTGCATCAGGCGTTGGGTGAGGCGTCCGCGGCCTTCGTAGCGCACGTCCGGCCTGCGTCCTTCGTAGCACCCTCAAGGACCCAGGCGTCCGCCAAACGCACAGACCACCCGCTGGCCGAGACGCTGGTTCGCGAGGGCACCTCGCTGGCGGGCCGCGCGAGGCCGTTAATGAGGACCAACGCTCCATGGTCGCCCGGCGAAAACGCGGCGCTGCGCGCGAGCCGCTATGGGTTCGTGCAATTGAGCCTGCCGGACCCCGGCGGGTCGTCGCCGAACTTCGAGATCTTGAACCCGACGGCGTGGCTGATCACCAGGCCATTTGCCGCAACGCCCGGGCATGGATAGGCGATGTTCTGACCGGTCGGGAGAATCCAACGGCCCTTCGGGTCGAGATAGGTGTGGAAGGTGGCTGATATCCCGTTGAGGCCGCCGCCTATGAAATGAAGGTTCTCGCAGATGGTTCCGTCGCCGTTGTACGTGTAGGGTCCCCCGAGCACCCCGATGCTGCCTTGGGCCTGAGAAGCGGGCGCGCAGAACGGTCCCGAGCCTCTCGACTCGAAGTTGAACTTCAGGCACAGGTTGCCCCCTGTACGCGCCGCGTTCGGCAGGAACTTTGCGACGCCGACGATGCTGACGTAGCAATCGGGTCCAACGGAACCCGAGGGGGCCGTTGAAGGCATAGGTACCTCTCTCCCTTCCGGGCTTCGGGGGGTGGTCGTAATTGTAGGGGGTCGTGTCGGTCACGTCTGCGGCGGCAACCCCGGCCTCCAGCAGCGCTCTGAGAAGAAGCCCCAGACAGACGATCATTCGCATCGGTGTCTCCTGCCCGTGGCACCCACGTCGGCAACCCACACGACGCTACGACTCCGTGCCGCGTACGATGTTTGGCTTGGTACGGTGGACGCCGTCGCTACCATTTCGAACCGCAGCCCGCATACCACTTGAGGCCGCGCTCGTCAGCGTGCGGGCACCGCTCGCCTACCAGGTGATCGCCGTGCGAAGGCGGAGTACAACCGCTTG
>VBLA01000430.1 GCA_005879245.1 Deltaproteobacteria bacterium | reverse complement strand
CCGAAACCGCGATCGGCGCGAAGCTGAGTGCCGCCGCCCAACGGAGCCGCCGGAGTGTCACCTGCCGCCGCTCGGCGGCGTGGGCCTCTGCAAGCGGGCCAGACATTTTGGTGGCGCTCGTCACTTTTCAAGTCACCGCTCGGGCGCACGCAGCGCGAGAATCCGTAGTGGGCTCCGTACCGAGCAAGCCAAATGCCGGCTCGAGGAGGGGTGCACATACGGATTCGGCGCGCGACGATATCCCGGCGATGGGGCGACATGCCCCACCGGGGCAGGTCGAGCTTCACCTCCTTCGGATGCACGTCGGTCATCTGCAGATAGAGGCGGGCGCCCTCGACGTCGATGACGCTGGCGACCAGCGGCGGGCTCGGGCTACCCGCGAAGTAGTCGAAGGTGAAGGAGCGGACCGCGCCGACCTTGTCGGAGAGGCGGACCGAGTCGAAGTCGTCCTTGGCGTAGCAGGTGAAGCAGACGCGCTGGAAGGGATACTGCGCCGTCCCGCAGCGGCGGCATTTCTGGCCGAGTAGGCTCAGGTCCGCGTCGCGGTCGCGGAAGTGCTTGGTGGCGGAGAGGCCCGCGCCGGCGCGACGGTCGTGCTCGGCGCGGAGCAGCTGGCGGAAGCGGAGGTAGATGTCGTAGCTCGGGAGCTCGGCGCGTCGCCCGAGGTGCCAGGCGGCGCCGCGTCGGCCCTCGAGGCGCTCGGCCACGGCGCTCGCCTCGAAGAGGAACGCGTCGGCGCCGTCGCCGTAGCTCACGACCAGCAATCGATCACCCGCCTTCGCCCCCGCGAGCGCGGCCGCCAGGAGAAGCGGCGTGAAGGCGGCGCCCGCGTTCCCCACCCGACCGAAGAGGGGATCCTGCACCTGGGTGGGCGCGAAGCCGAGCTCGCGCACCATCGCCGCATGGCTGCGCGCGTCCGGGCCGTAGAGCACGACGCGCGTCAAGTCCTTCGCGGTGACGCCGCTCTTCGCGAAGAGAGCCTCCACGACCTCGCGCACGTTGTCGCGGTAACCGTGGTCGACGACGAAGCGATCCTCCCAGGCGTGCACGAAGGGATCGCCCTCGGTCCGCCACACGTCGATGATCTCGTCGGAAATGGTGTGACTCGCCACGGGGGCGAGGGCGACGCCCTCGGCGCCAATCAGGAAGGCGGCGGCGCCGTCGCCGAGGTTCGCTTCCATCGGCGTGCGGGGTGCCGCCATGCGGGTGTCCCCGGCGACGACGAGCACCTGCCGGGCAGAGCCCGCCCCGACCGCGTCCAGGGCGGCGCGGAGGGCGTTCGTCCCCGCCCGGAGCGAGCCGCCGACATCCGCGGTCCGGACGTCGCGGCGGAGGTCGAGCGCCTTGGCGATGATCGCCGCCCCCTGCTTCTCCTGGAAGGGATAGGAGGTGGAGGCGAAGAAGACCGCGTCGACGTTGCGGCGGTCGATGCCGTGCAGGCAGTCGACGGCCGCCGCCACCGCCATCGTCACGCTGTCCTCGTCCCAGCCCGCGACCGCCTTCTCGGGGCCCCCCGGCTTGCCGCCCGCGATCGCGGCGAGCGGCAGCCGGAGCATCGGGATGTACGCGCCGTAGGAGGTGATGCCGACCATGCACGTCCTCCGCCGTCGCGTGCCGCTCAGCTGGTCATGCGCTGCACCCGCTCGAACGCGGGACGTCCCGTGCAGCGCCCGAGCCACGCCTGCGCCTGGGGCGCTTTCCCGAGGTCGAGGCCGGCGAGGAACGCCCAGCACAGCACCGCGGCGACGTTCAGGTCCGCCACGGTGAAGGCATCGCCGAGCAAGTATTGTTTCCCGGCGAGTGCGCCGTTGAGGACCCCGAGCGGCGTCTTGAAGCGTTCGGCGGCATCGTCGGCTTTCTTCGGGTCGCGCTGGTCCTCGGGGAGGAAGCCGCGGTGGAGCAACGCGGTGAGGAGCGGCTCCTCGAGCTCGGTCATGGCCCACACGCTCCACTGGAACGCCCGGCCCTCGTCCTCCACCGTCCTCGGCCAGAGCCCCTTGCCGTACTTGCGGGCCAGGTAGAGGTTGATCGCCATCGACTCCCAGATGACGACGTCGTCGTCCCGCAGGACCGGGATGTGGCCGTTCGGATTGAGCCGCAGGAACTCGGGCGAGCGCGACTCGCCGAGGAAGCTCACCGGCTTGTTCTCGTAGGGCACGCCGAGCTCCTCGAGCATCCAGAGCGGCCGCATGGTGCGCGAGCGGGGTACGCCATAGAGCATGATCATCGGGTTCTCCTTTCGCGTCGGGGACCCTAGCGCACGCGGATGACTATGGGAACGGGTGCGATCTCAGCGTCCCCGGAAAGCCGGCGGCCGCTTCTCCATGAAGGCACGGATGCCCTCGCGCATATCGTCGCTCTGCGCGACGAGGGCCTGCGTGAACGCTTCCTCGGAGAAGCAGGTGGCGAGATCGGCGTCGAGGGAACGGTTGAGGAGCCGCTTCGAGAGCCCGAGGGCGAAGGTCGGACCGCGGGCGAGACGCTCGGCCCACTCGCGCGCCGTCGCCTCGAGCTCGGCCGCCGCTACGACCTTGTTCACGAGGCCGAGCCGCTCGGCGTCGGCGGCCGGGAGGTCGTCGCCGAAGAAGACGAGCTCCTTCGCCTTGTGGAGCCCCACGTGCCGCGGCAGGAGGAAGGCCCCCCCCGCATCGACCGCGATGCCGCGGCGGACGAAGACCTCGATGAAGCGGGCGTCGTCGGCCGCGAGCACCAGGTCGCAGGCGTGCGCAAGGTGCGCGCCCAGCCCGGCGGCCACGCCGTTCACCGCCGCGAGCGTCGGCTTCTCGAGCTCCCAGAGCGTCCGGATGACCCGCTGGCTGGGGAACATGGCGGTGCGCGTGTCGCCCGGACCGGAGGAAGCCGGGGGGGAAGCCGGCGCCCCGCTTGCCGCCCGGGAGCCCGAGAGATCCGCGCCGGTGCAGAAGCCCTTCCCGGTCCCGGTCAGCACGACGGCGCGGATCTCCGCATCCTCCGCGCAGCGCGCGAGCGCATCCAGGTACGCCTGCCGCATCTCGGCGTTCATCGCGTTCCGCGCCTCGGGACGGTTGAGGACGATCCAGCCAACACCGTTCTC
>VBLA01000429.1 GCA_005879245.1 Deltaproteobacteria bacterium | reverse complement strand
TCCAGGCGATGTCGTCGCCGACCGTCCAGACCTTCCACCCCTTCTGCGAGGCGGGAGGAACCAGCATGGCAAGGTTCGTCTTGCCGCAGGCGCTGGGGAACGCCGCCGCCAGGTAGTGCACGTCGCCCGCCGGGGTTTCCACACCGATGATGAGCATGTGCTCGGCGAGCCACCCCTCCTCGCGGGCCTGCACGCTCGCGATGCGGAGCGCGAAGCACTTCTTGCCGAGGAGCGCGTTGCCGCCGTAGCCGGAGCCGATGCTCCAGATCACCTTCTCCGCGGGGAAGTGAAGGATGTAGCGACGCTCGGGGCTCAAGTCGCCGAGAGAATGCAGGCCCTTCACGAAGTCGGGGCTGTCGCCGAGGTGCTCGAGTGCGCGGACGCCCATGCGCGTCATGATCCGCATGCTGGCGACGACGTAGGGGCTGTCGGTGATCTCGATACCGACCTTGCTGAAGGGCGACCCGACCGGTCCCATCAGGTAGGGGATCACGTACATCGTCCGGCCGCGCATGGAGCCTTCGAACAGCGCACCGACCTTCCGCTTCGCCTCACCCGGCTCCATCCAGTTATTGGTGGGTCCGCAGTCCTCCTTCTGCTTCGCGCAGATGAAGGTCAGGTGCTCGGTACGCGCCACGTCGCTCGGGTCGCTGCGGTGGAGGTAGCAGTTCGGGTAGCGCTCCGCGTTCAGACGATGGAGCACCTTGCTTCCGAGCATCTCCGCCACCAGCTGCGCGCGCTCCGCGTCGGAGCCATCGACCCAGTGGACGTGCGACGGCTTCGTGTGTGCGGCGACTTCGTCGACCCAGGCTTTCAGTGCACGATTCACGCGAGAACCTCGATCAGGAAGCGGTGGGGGGGTTGAGTGTGCAAGGGAGACATCCGGCGGGCGCGAAAGTCTACCGCGTCTCGCGACACGTGGGCAAATAGCGTCCCAAGGGGCAAGAAAACGGGAGGAAACGGCCGAAAAGACCCCTCGCGGGGCCGCTCCGACGGGCGGGCTAGGGCATCGCCCCCGCTAGCTCGATTGCGGCGAGGGTCACCTCGGCGGCCGCCACCATATCCGTGACCCGGAGCCATTCCTTGGTGGTGTGGATGTCCCGCATGCCAGTCCCGAGGTTCACGACCTCGAGCCCGCGGCGGTTGAGCACGTTGGCATCACAGCCGCCGCCCATCCCCGCGGCGGTGATGCGGTGTCCAGCCCGTACCGCTGCAGCCGTGAGGAGCTGCATGATGGGGGCGTCGTCGGCGACGGCCATGGGCTCGTAGTCCCTCCGCACGGTCATCTCGACCTGTGCCCCGGGATGGCGTGCGGCCGCCTCGTCGAAGCATGCCCGCATGTGCTCGGTCTGAGCGGCGAGCTTGGCCAGGTCGTGGCTCCGGGCCTCGCCCCGTATGCGTACCTCCTCCGGGACGATGTTGACCGCTCGGCCGCCCTGGATGAGCCCCAGGTTCGCCGTCGTCTCGGGATCGATCCGACCGAGACGCATGCCGGAGATCGCTTCCGCGGCCACACGGATGGCGCTCAGGCCCTGCTCGGGGGCCATCCCCGCATGCGCGGCGCGCCCGCGTACCACGATCTCGATCGCGTTCGCTCCGGGCGCGCGGGTGAAGGCGAACCCCACCGCGTCGCTGTCGAAAACGAGACCTCGTCGGGCGCGGACGCGCGACAGATCGAGGTGCTTCGCGCCGAGCAGCCCCACCTCCTCGCAGATGGTGAAGACGACGTCGAGGGGGGGATGGCTGAGGCCACGCTCCCGGCAGACGCGCACGCACTCGCAGATGATCGCGACCCCGGACTTGTCGTCACCTCCGAGCACGGTCGTGCCGTCGCTGCGGATGACGTCGCCTTCCACGATCGGCCGCACGCCCGCGCCGGGCTCGACGGTGTCCATGTGCGCGCAGAGGAGGAGCGCCGGTGCGCCCGTTGTCCCCGGCAGGCGCCCGATCAGGTTGCCCGTCTCGCCCCCGACGTGCTGCCCCGCATCGTCGAACTCCGCCTCGGCACCCAGCTCGCGAAGCTCGTGCGCGAGCCGCTCGGCGATCCGGCCCTCGCGACGCGAGAGGCTGTCGATCGCGACCAGCTCGAGAAAGAGCGCCTGCAAGCGATCGGCCTGGATCATACGAAGGCCCCGATACATGAAAAGGTTCTGCGGGACCAACGCGGGTGCGGTCGCTTGTCGGGCTCTCGCGGGGAACGTATCGTCTACCGCATGCTAGGGAGCGGGCCCGTCCTGATTGCCGGCGCAGGTGCGCTCGGCTCGGTGGTGGGCGGGCTCCTCGCCCGGGCGGGTTGGCCGGTCACGCTCCTCGGCCGCCGCGCCCATCTCGACGTCGTGGGGTCGCGCGGACTCCTCATCGAGGGGCTGTTCGGGACACATCGTGTGACGGGACTCTCCTGTGTGGTCTCCGTCGCGGGTCTCCGCGGGCCCTACGAGACCGTGTTCCTCACCGTCAAGGCGTACGACAGCGAGG
>VBLA01000125.1 GCA_005879245.1 Deltaproteobacteria bacterium | reverse complement strand
GACGACCATCCCGCCCGAGGCCGACATGACCGCGCCCGACTGGTACGCGCTGGTCGACGGCATGGTCCCCGTCCCCTTCTACGCGAACGCGCGCTGGGCCTCGACGTTCGGCTACACGCTCGAGTTCGCCGCGGGCGTGGAGCCGACGAGCTTCACCCCACTCGCCTCGGCGAGCGGCCTGGCCGCCAACCCCGCGCTCTCCTCGGCCGACCTGGCGAGCAACTTCTCCGCGACGTGGGACACGACGTCCCTGGCCAACGGCATCTACACGCTGCGGCTGCGGGTCACCGACAATCACGGCAACGTCGGCGAGGACCGCCGGGCCGTGTGGGTCCGGCATCCCGACCCGCAGGACCAGCCGGGCTTCCCGCGCCAGTTCGACGGCTCACCGGGGCTCTCGGTGGCGCTCGTCGACCTCGACGACGACAACACGCTCGAGATCATCTTCGGTGACGGCAACGGCGAAGTGCACGCGCTGCGCTCGGACGGCACGGACCTGACCGGCTTCCCGGTACACACGGATCCGCCCGCCCACCTGCCGCTCACGACCTCTCCCGCGTTCCTGCAGAACCTCGTGCCGGTCTCCTACTCCCCGATCATCGGTGGGGTCGCCGTCGCCGACCTCGACGGCGACGGCCAGCAGGAGATCGTCGTCGGGGCGGAGGACGGGAAAGTGTACTGCTGGCATGCGGACGCCACGGCGTGCACCGGCTTCCCGGTGGCGACCGACCCCGGGACGGCGCGCGACCAGTACGGGACACACCAGGAGATTCCGATCAGCCACCCGGCGGGGATCGGCGCGGTCCCGGCGCTCGGTGACCTCGATGGTGACGGGAAGCTGGAGATCGTGGGCGGGACGATCGACCAGAAGCTCTACGTCTGGCACGCCGACGGGAGCCGCATGGCCCCGTTCCCGATGGTGGTCTTCGATCCGTCATCCGCCTCGGGCGTCGACGCCTTCGCGCCGCGGGCCATCATTGCGAGCGCCGCGATCGCGGACGTGGACAACGATGGTGCGAACGAGATCGTGATCAGCACCGACGAGACCTATGCCTCGCCGTCCCCCGCGCCGGGCGTCGGCGGCTCCGGGCGTGCCTACGTCATCAAGGCCAACGGCACGATCGCGTCCGGCTGGCCGGTGAAGCCGACCTCGATCAACCCGAATGCGGTGCCACTGGTGGCGCAGGGCGTGGTGACCTCGCCGGTGGTGGCGGACTTGAGCGGCAACGGGACCAAGCAGATCGCGCTCGGCGTCTTCCTGGGCGATGCGACGATCTACAACGCCGACGGCACGACGATGCAGACGCTCCAGGGCACGTTCGGGGCGACGGGTGCCGGGAGTGATATGGACGAGACGACGCCGGAAGGCGGGCAGCCGCGATCCTCTGATTCGCCGAGTCACTTCTACGTGGCGCAGGGCGCCTTCGCGGACATCCACGGCCTCGGGCAGCTCGACTACCTGGCCGGCGAGGTCGGGAACGGCATCGTGGCCTCTGCCGCCGGCTCCGGGACGCCCATCCTCTTCGACCATCTCCTCTCGGCCTGGAACGCGACCACGGGGGCGGTGGAGCCGGCCTTCCCGCGGGTGATCGAGGACTGGCAGTTCTTCAACGGGCCAGCCGTCGCGGAGATCAGTGGCGACACGCTGCCCGAGATCATCGACTCGAGCGGAGGGTATTTCGTCCACGCCTTCAACGCCGCCGGCCTGGAGCCCGCGGGATGGCCGAAGCTCACCGGCCACTGGCAGACGGCGAGCCCGTCGATCGGCGACCTCGATGACTCCGGCCACGTCGACGTGGTGCAGCCGACCCGCCTCGGTACGCTCTTCGTGTGGCAGACGGCCGGGGCGACCTGCCAGGCGGACCAGTGGCGGAAGTTCCGCCACGATGAATGGAACACGGGGACCTACGGCGCCGACACCCGCCGGCCGGCACGTATCGTCGACCTGGCGCTCAGTGGGAGCGGTGGCAGCGTGACGCTAGACTGGACCGCGGTTGGTGACGACGGCCGCTGCGGTACGGCGACCACCTACGAGCTTCGGGCCTCGAGCAATCCGATCACGACCGCCAACTTCTCGAGCGCCACGCCGATCACGATCGATCCCCCGGCGGCGGCCGGCACGCCGGAATCGCGCACCGTCACGCCACCCTCGGGGGCGCTCTTCTACGCCCTCCGCGCCATCGACGAGGTGGGGAACGCGGGGCCGATCGCGGTCGTTGCGCAGGCGCGACCCTTCACGCTCCGCCGCCTGCGTCTGGTCGTCGCCGGCCCGGGCCGCGACCGGCTCGTGCTCCGGGGCGCGATGGCCCAGACTCTGGCGCAGCTCGGTCTCCCCGGCCAGAGCGTGGCCCTCGCGCTGAGCGATGCCGGCGGGGAGTACTTCCAGGCGACCATCCCTGCCGCGCAGATCCTCGCCAGCCCGCGAGGGACGCTCGTCCGCTTCCGCGATCGTACGGGAACCATCGCGAACGGCATCACGAGCTTCACGATGGGCGGCGGGGGGAGCAATCGGGTCACGATCCGCGCCCAGCGCCTCAATCTCGCCGGCGCGTCTGCGGGCGCGTTCACCGCGACGCTCGAGGTTGGTGCTGCGCCCTTCATCGCGTCGGGTGTGCTCCGTGCGGCGGGCACGGGATTCCGCTTCCCGTAGCGCGCCACGCGTGGGGCGTCAGGGGATGACGCCCCGCGCTTTCAGTCCGGCGATGGCCTCCCAGTCGTAGCCGAGGGCGAGCAGGATCTCTTCCGTGTGCTGGCCGCACTCGGGGCTGGGGCCGCCGGGCGCCCAGCGCGTGCGCGAGAAGTCGACTGGCGACGCGACACCGCGGACCGTGCCGCCTTCCCCGTCGGGCACGTCGACGAAGGCCCCGGCGGCATGGGCTTGCGGGTCGGCGATCACCTCCTCGGTCGTCTGCACCGGCGCCCACCACATGCCGGTGCGATCGAAGATGGCGCCCCATTCCGGGAGCGGCCGGGTGACGAAGATCGCGTCCAGGAGCGCCACCAGCGCCGCGCAGTTGTCCCGGCGCGCACGGAGCGTCGCGAAGCGCGGGTCTTCGAGCCACTCCGGACGCTCGACCGCCCGCACCAGGTCGGGCCAGTGGCGCTGGCCCTGGAGGCCGAGGAGCCAGAACCACCGCCCGTCGCCGGCACGGTAGCAATCGATGACCGGGTTCGGTGTGGTCGTGCGGGTGAGGGGCGTGGCCGGGATGCCGAGCCGGAGCGTCGCGCTCGTGTCCCAGCCGAGGACGAAGATGCCGACGCGGAGGAGCGAGGTCGTGACCATCTGGCCCTCGCCGCTCGTGGCGCGCGCGAGAAGCGCCGCCGCGATCCCGCCGGCGAGCGTCACGCCGGCGATGTGGTCGCCGAGGGCGCCGCGCTGGTAGGGCGGGTCGGCCCCGGGCGGCGTCAGCGCTGCCGCGATGCCCGCCCGCGACCAGAACGCGCCGATGTCGTAGGAGGGCCGATCCCGGTCGGGCCCCTCCTCGCCGTACCCGGTCACGCGGCCGTAGACGAGGCGCGGGTTCCGTCCGCGTTGCCGCGCGTCGCCGAGCCCGAAGCGCTCGAGGATCTCCCGGCGGATGTTGGTGACGAAGACGTCGGCACGGTCGAGGAGGGCGTCGGCGATCGCCTGGCCCTCGGCCGTGCTCAGATCGAGCGCGATCGAGCGCTTGCCGCGATTGTCGAGCTCGAAGGGCGGGTTCGCCGGCACCTCGACGCCCGAGACGCTCATGTAGAGCCCGCGGAAGGGGTCGCCGGTCGGCGGCTCGATCTTCACGACCTCGGCGCCCCAGTCGGCCAGCACCCCGCCGGCGGAGGGACCGGCGACCCAGAAGCCGAGCTCGACGACGCGGACGCCAGAGAGGGGCCCAGCCACGCCGTTCAGGCCGTCTCGGCGCGGAGCGCCTCGATCTCCGCCACGCCCTTGGGAGCCGCGGCCGAGAGCACCTCGTGGCCGGTAGCCGTCACCAGCACGTCGTCCTCGATGCGGATGCCGATGCCGCGGAACGCCTCCGGAACGCCGCCGTCCGCGATGTAGAGTCCCGGCTCGACGGTGAAGACCATACCGGGCTCGAGGGGTCGCGGTGCGCCGTCGATCCCGTAGCGACCGACGTCGTGCACGTCGCGACCGAGCCAGTGGCTCGTCCGGTGCATGTAGAAGCGGCGGTAGGAGTCCTTCTCGATCACCTCGTCGACCGAGCCCTCGAGGAGCCCGAGGCGAACCAGGGCCTCGACCAGCACGCGGAGCGTCGCGGTGTGGACCGCCTCGAGCGTCACGCCTGGGCAGACGGCGGCGATGCCGGCCGCCTGCGCGGCGAGCACGGCCTCGTACAGGTCGCGTTGCGGAGCGGAGTAGCGCTTCCCGGTCGGCCAGGTGCGGGTCACGTCGGCGCAGTAGCCGGCCTGCTCGGCTCCGGCGTCGATCAGGATGAGCTCCTCGGCGCCGAGCGGTCGATCGTTGCTCGTGTAGTGGAGCACCGTGGCATTCGGCCCCGAGGCGACGATCGAGGGGTAGGCGGGACCGGAGGCGCCCCGGCGGCGGAAGGTGAAGTCGATCAGGGCCTCGAGCTCGTACTCGAGCATGCCCGGGCGCGCGCTCCGCATCGCCTCGCGATGCGCCTCGCAGGCGATCGCGATCGCATGGCGGATGCGCGCAAGCTCCCCCGCATCCTTGTGAAGCCGCATCTCGTGCAGGATCTCGCCGGGCTCGCGGATCGCCGTCGGTCCGCTGCCGGCCCGCGGCCGCCCAGCCTGCGCCCGGCGGATGA
Source organism: Deltaproteobacteria bacterium (assembly GCA_005879245.1). Classification (GTDB taxonomy): domain Bacteria; phylum Desulfobacterota; class Binatia; order DP-6; family DP-6; genus DP-23. The sequence goes on along the minus strand of VBLA01000125.1, from coordinate 4,347 downwards.
CGCCGAGGAGCCGCCCGGCGAGCGGATCGTCGCGCAGCACGGTGTGGTAGACGTGGGGGGCCTTCTCGAGGAGTGGCGCCAGCACCTTCTCGAGGTCGTCGAGCGCGTGCGCCGCGTCGGCGCCGTACTGCTCGACAGCGCCCTCGGGGCCCGCACGGTGGCCGACCCAGAGCTCACGCTCGGGATCGCGCGGGCGGACGAAGAGGAGGTAGCGCTGGGGCGCGTCGGGCGCGATCACGGCGACCGCTTCGGGCTCCGGAAACCCGGTCACGTAGTCGAAGTCGCTGTCCTGCCGGTAGGGGTAGAGAACGTCTCCGGTACGCACGCGCTCCGGCGCGGCGGCGAGCAGCAGGACACCCCCGCCCATCGCCTCCATGATGCGCGCCCGGCGCCCGGCGAGAAGCGCGGCGTCGTCAGGCGTGGGAGCCATCCGCCTCTTTTAACACGGGGCGTGCCTCATGGCACACGACTGGCTTCGGGGGAGGACGCGGTCGTCGGCAATGCCATGGGGTGGTCGGATATACAGGGCAGTCGACCACGAAGGTCACCGTTGGGAGATCTCTCAGCGTGGCCGCGACCTCGCCGCGCCCAGATGGTAGCTACCTCCGGGTGTAACACGAAGCGAACTCGGGTAGGAGAACTCGGGTAGGAGATGGTCATGGACAGGTTCGATAGTGCGAGGAAGGTGGGGATGGCTGGCGCGCTCTTGCAGGTCCCGGGGCCTGGCGGGGAGCGTTCGCGGGAGCTTTTGCGGCACGGCAGTCTTCAGGTCAAGGTGTACTCCCCCGTCGGCTCGGATCTGCAGTCACCGCATTCTCGGGATGAAGGCTACGTCGTGATGCGGGGAATAGGCATCTTCGTGAGCGACGCAGGCCGGGACTCGGTCGAGCCCGGCGACTTTCTCTTTGCCCCGGCCGGTGTTGCGCATCGGTTCGAGGATTTCAGCGAAGATTTCGCCGTGTGGGTGTTTTTCTATGGCCCGGAGGGCGGTGAGAGAGCCGCCTAACGGACCGGAAACCGACGGACCTGCCGCCCCGCGCACACGCGACAGACGACGACGGCAGGGGGCGCGAGGAAGACCCCGTTCTGCTCGGTGCCCAGCTCCGCGAACGTGCTCTTGCCGCTCGACTGGAAGGCGAACCCGGCCTCCATCCCGGAGAAGGATCCGGTCGCCTTGGCATGCGCGAGCCGGCCGAGGAACGCGTCCGGGTCGGTCGGCACGGCCGTGTGCGGGTGACCGAGCCGGCGCCGCGAGCCGGTCGCTTTCCATGTGAGATGGAAGCTCACCGCCGCGGGAATCTCCACGGACGTGGGCGATGACACATCGTCCACCACCGCCACGTTCTCCGCGTCGACGGTGAGCTCCTTTCCGTGGCGGCTCGAGGTGATCTGGGCGTCCGGCACGGGGACCGTCCAGACGAGACCCGAGGGTGCGATGCCTCCGGTGAAGTCATGGACCCTGGCGCCCTGACCGGGCGCGAAGAGGTCAATTCATATGAAGGCGAAGGTGCCCGTTTGCGCCGAGCCGTCGGCGGCGACGTAGTCGCCGTTCATGATGTGGAGGTCGACCGCCAGATCGTAGCGATGGCTCTCGCCGTCGGTGGCGCTGCCCGACAGATAGGCGAGGGCCACGACGCCCTGGAAGTCGGAGATCGAGCTCGGCTCGACGTGGAGCCCCATCAGTCCGAGCGATCGCGGGCCCGGCGAGAAGAGGTGAGCGCCCCCGGGAATCGGGACGGGCTCGGCGTTGGCGGCACGGCCAACGGAGGAGCTGGCGACCATGCTCGCGAGGAGACTCGCGCTCACGAGCGCGAGCAGGTGACAACCCTTCACCGCATCTTCCCTAGCAGACCGAGGGCCACGCCGCGAGGTCAGGGGAGCACCTGCTGGAAAGGCTTCACCTCGACGCGATTGAAGATGCCCTCCATGACATAGGGATCGCGGGCGACGATCCCCCAGACCTCGGCGAGCGAATCCGCCTCGAGGATGATGAGACTGCCCGTGCGGTCGAGCAGCGGTCCCGCGATGCGGATGCGGCCCGCGCGGGCGAGCGGCGCCAGGTGCTCGAGGTGCGCGGGGCGGACCGTCGGGCGCTTCTCCCGCGCGTCGGGCGCGTCGTGTCCGAGGATGACGTAGAGCATGAACGATCCCTCCTTGCGCGGCTTCGACGTCGCGCTCTATCTTCCGCCCGATGGCGAATCCCCCGGGCGACCACAGCCACCTGATCGACTTTCCCGAGGCGCTCGAGGCGCTCTTCTCGCGCATCGGGGAGCTGAAGCTCGTGCTCGGCGCGGCGGCGGAGCCCGGGCTGAACGAGGTCGAGCGGCTCCTCCGGGAAGGCCTCGCCGCGCGCGGGCGCGGCGACCCCGGCGTCGCCGTCGCGCACATTGCCCAGGGGATGGACCGCCTCGCCGCGATCGCGAGCAGCGGCGACCCGCGGGAGGGCGCCCTCATGCGGGCGGTGGCCGAACGCTTCCGCCAGGCGCTCGTCCGCGGCGCCGTCGGCGAGGCGCAGGAGGCAGCCGACGTCATGCGCGCGCGCTCCGGCAGCGTCGTCCGTCCGAAGAAGGGCCGCTGAGCGGCCATGTCGACCCGGACGATCGCGGGGGTGACCGTCGGAAGCGTGGGGGACGCACGCTGGTTCGCCGCGAATCCCGCCAAGGCATGGGGCGAGCGCTTCTACCTCCTCTACGCGCCCGTCTGGATGACCGCCATGGCGGTGGTGCAGCACAGCGACGCCTACCGTGCCTGGCGTGACGTCGGACACCTGCTCTTCAGCCTCGCCCTCTTCCTGCCGCTCTGGGTCATTCCACTTGCGTTTCCGCCCGCGGCCGACCGCGGGCGACCGCTCGCCGCGCGTTACATCTTCAAGATCAACGTGTGGATCGGGATCTTCGCCTTCATCCAGTCGTACTTCGGCACGCACTACTTCTACAAGGTACTCGGCATGCGCTACGGCTTCCCCGTCACCTGGGAGCTGAACGGCGTGCCGTTCATGCTCTACCTCCTGGCGTTCGTCTACTTCACCACCTACCAGGCCCTGATCAACGTCGTCATGCGCCGCTGGCTGACGGCGTGGGAGCGGCCGAATCCCGTCCTCACCGTGCTCCTGCTCTTCGCTCTCTCCTTCGCGATGGCCTTCGGAGAGACCTTCTCGATGGCGCAGGACTTCATGAAGGACTACTTCCAGTACGCGGATCGCGCGGCGATGCTCCGCTACGGCTCGATCTTCTACGGTGGCCTCTTCGCCATCATGTTCCCGTTCGTGTTCCGGATCGACGAGCGGGAAGACACGCCCATGCGCACGGTCGCCGTCGAGGCGCTGGCCGCGAACATGCTGATGCTCCTCTGGTACGACTTCTGGCGCCTGGTGCTCGGGCCGATCGTGCCGGGGCTCGGTTCGGGGGGCGGGCCGCCGTTCCTGTAGGATCCAGCCGTCGCGCTGGCGCGATCGTTACGACGACGGCCATTTACGCGCGAGGACTTCCTCCGCGGTGCGCTCGCCCGAGCGCACCGCGCCTTCCATGAGGCCGTGCATCAGCGTCGCACGCTCCGAGCTCGCCCAGTGGATGCGCCCCACGGGCTCGCGCACCGCGGTCCCATAGGTCGTGAGCATACCGGGCGCGAAGTACGCCATCATGCCGCCGAGGGACCAGCGCTCGCTCGACCAATCCGTCTCGAGATACGCGATCGGCGAGCCGGCCTTCGCGCCGTATCGCTCGGCGAGCGCTCGCAGCCACAGCGCGCGCCGCTGGTCCGCGTCGAGACGTGCGAGCGCGAGCGCGGACGGACCGAACGAGAAGCTGCAGAGAATCCCAGGGACGCCCGATCGCGGCGATTGGTCGAGCGACACCGGAATCGGCGACTGCGGTGCGACGGTCTCGCCGTTGAGACCGTCGGCGCGCCAGAACGGGGTCTCGTACACCGTGTTCACTCGCATGATCGCGCCGGCCGCCCAGCGCCGCAGCAGGTGCCCGTAGGCGGCCGGCAGCGGCGGATCGTACTCGATGTGGCTCGCCAGCACCGGCGGCGTCGCGACAATCACCCGCTCCGCCCGCACCATACAGGTCTCCGCGTCGACGTCGACGTCGGTCGCGGTCTGCGCGATCCGTCGCACCGGTGACGCAAGGCGAACCGTTTCACCGAGCCGCATCGCGAGACGCGTTCGCGAGCCCATGCGAGCCGCCGTCGATGAGATGGGTCTCCGTCTGCTTGGTGTCGGTGTAGTACTCGAAGTTGCCGCCGCCACGCGCCAGGACGAGCGCGCCCAGGAGCGACAGCTGCGACGGGTCGGTGCAGAAGAGCGTGGTCATCGCCGCGCCCAGGAGAGCCTTCGCGGGCGCCGTC
>VBLA01000428.1 GCA_005879245.1 Deltaproteobacteria bacterium | reverse complement strand
TGCCTCGGAGAGCGCACAGATCGTCGTACCCATCATGTTGCCGGCGATGTTGAGGAGGAGGTCGACGTCGCGGGCCGTCGCCGTCACGTCTCCGTACTCGAGCCGCCGCAGGACCTTCTCGAGCCACCCCGTCCCTTCACGGCAGGGAGTGCACTGCCCGCACGACTCGTGGTGGAAGAACCGCTCGAGGACGAGGAGCGTCCACACCATGCAGACGGTCTCGTCCATCACCATGACACCCGCCGAGCCGAGAAACGAGCCCGCCTTCTGCACCGAGTCCATGTCCATCGGGACGTCGATCTCGTCTGGGGTGAAGACCGGCATCGAGGCACCCCCCGGGATGACGGCCTTCAGCTTCCGGCCACCCGGGATGCCGCCCGCATGGGTGTAGATGATCTCGCGCAGCGGGGTGCCCATGGGGAGCTCGTAAGTGCCCGGGCGCACGACGTGGCCCGAAACGCAGAAGAGCTTCGGCCCTGGGCTCTTCTCGGGCCCGATGGCGCGGAACCAGTCCGCGCCGCGGAGCACGATGTGCGGCACGCAGGCGAGCGTCTCGACATCGAGATCCCGCACTACTGCTGGCATCCGGGCCTCCCGATCGCCGGCAACTGTCGCATGTGCCTGGTCGACATCGAGAAGAGCCCAAAGCTCCAGATCGCCTGCAACACGCGGGTGGCCGACGGCATGGTCGTGCACACGACCAGCGAGAAGACGAAGGCCGCCCAGCGCGCGGTGCTCGAGTTCCTCCTCGTCAACCACCCGATCGACTGCCCCGTCTGCGACCAGGCCGGCGAGTGCAAGCTCCAGGAATACTACATGGACTACGACCGGCAGCGGAGCCGCATCCCGCTGCCGGAGAAGGTGCACAAGAAGAAGGCGAAGCCGATCGGGCCGCTCGTCATCCTCGATCAGGAGCGCTGCATCCTCTGCTCGCGCTGCGTCCGCTTCGTCGACGAGGTGACCCACACGAGCGAGCTCGCCTTCTACCAGCGCGGCGATCACGTCGAGCTCGACCTCGCGCCGGGGAAGGTGCTCGACAACCCGTACTCCGGCAACGTCGTCGACATCTGTCCCGTCGGGACGCTCACCAACCGCGACTTCCGCTTCCGCGCCCGCGTCTGGTACCTCGAGCGGACGCCGTCCGTCTGTGGCGCCTGCGCCAACGGTTGCAACATCGAGATCTACCACCGTGAGGGGCGCATCTTCCGCTTCCAGCCGCGGAAGAATTCCGACGTGAACCAGTACTGGATGTGCGACGCGGGCCGCATGAGCTACCGCGATCTGCAGGGGGAGGGGCGGCTCCTGAACCCCTTCGTACGGAGGGGCAGCGAGTTCGTACGGGCGACCTGGGAGAGTGCCCTCGGCCAGGTGGCGGGACGGCTCGGCGATCTGGCGCGCACGCACGGCCCGGGCGCGGTCGGGATCATCGTCTCGGCGCAAGCCGCGAACGAGGAGGTCTTCCTCCTGCGACGTCTCGCCGCCCGGCTCGAGGCGCGTCTCGCCGGGATCGCGTGGTCCCCACCCGATGCGGATCACGACGACTTCCTCATCAAGGGGGACAAGAACCCGAATACGCGGGGGCTCGCCCTCCAGGGGCTCACGTCCGACGCAGGTGAGATTCTCACCGCGGCGGCGCGCGGCGATCTCCGCGCCCTCGTCCTCCACCGCGTGGACGTGACGCGCTGGTGCGACGAGATCGCGGCGCGAGCTGCCCTCGAGCGTGTGCCGTGTCTCGTTGTCCTCGACGGCCAGCAGCGGGAGACCGTCGAGTACGCCGATGCGGTCCTCCCGATCGCGAGCTACGCCGAGAGCGAAGGGACCTTCACGAACCACGCCGGGCGGGTGCAGCGCTTCCAGGCGGCGGTCGTGCCCCCCGGCGAGGCGCGACCTGGCTGGCAGGTCCTGGGGGGACTGCTCGCGCTCCTGACGGGGGAGGCCGCCCCGCCGAGCGCCGAGATGGCGTTCCAGGCGCTCGCGCGCGAGAGTGCCGCGTTCAGGGGCCTCAGCTACGCGACTCTCGGCGAGACGGGCGCCCCGGCCCCCCTCGTGTCCTGAGCGAGGCGCCGACGAGCCGTTCCGCGCCGGCGTTGACTTGCCGGTTTCGCGCCGCGCATAATCTTGTTTCAATAGCACCAACGCCATCATGAGGCCGACGGACCAGCAACATCGCGCCGCGCTCGCCGGGCATGCGGGGCGGACCGAGCGCTTCCTCCAGGGCAAGCTCACGCCCGAGGAGTGGCGGCCGATCCGTCTCTCCTACGGCCTGTACTACCAGCTCGACCACACGAGCCACATGCAACGGATCAAGATCCCGGGCGGCATCCTCTCCGCCGGACAGCTCGACGGGATGGCCGACATCGCCGACCGGTATGGGCGCGGCATTGCCCACATTACGACCCGCCAGGACATCCAGCTCCACTGGATCCCCGTCGACGGGATCATGGACATGTACGACCGGCTGCTCAAGGTCGGCATCACGACGCGGGGAGCCTGCGCGGACAGCGTCCGGAACGTGACCGCCTGCCCGTACGCCGGCACGGCGCCGACCGAACCCTTCGACGTCGCGCCCTACTGCCTCGTGATCCACGAGTACTTCCTCTTCAATCCCCTAAACCTGACCCTGCCGCGGAAGTTCAAGATCGCCGTCGAGGGCTGTCCGAGCGACTGCGCGCAGGCGCCGGTGAACGATATCGGGCTCTACGCGACCGACGACGTGCTCATCTGGTGCGAGGCGATCGTCCGCATCCAGCACCGGTTCGGGGAGCGGAAGAACCGGAACAAGGCGCGGATGAAGTACCTCGTCAACCGGATGGGGCTCGACAAGTTCCAGGCCGCGATCGCCACCGAGGTCGAGCGGGTCGAGGCCGAACGCGGAGCCACCCTCCGCGCCGACGTGCGCGAGTTCGTCGAGTCCTACCGTCTTCCTCCGCCGCCCGATCCCCGCCGCGCGACGACCGCGCCGCTCCCCGGCTTCGCCCATTGGCAGCGGACGAATACCCGGGCGCAGCGGCAGCCGGGGTACCGTGCGGCGCTTGTCCAGCTGCCGCTCGGCGACGTCACCGCCGAGCAGATGCGGGCTCTCGCCCGACTCGCCCGCCAGCACGGCAACGGCACCCTCCGCACCACGAACGACCAGAACCTGGTGCTCCCGTGGGTTCCCGAAGCGGCGCTGCCGGCGCTCCACGCAGGGCTCGTCGGCCTCGAGCTCGGCGGTGCCGACGTCGGCTCGATCACCGACGTCGTCTCCTGCCCGGGCATGGACTACTGCTCGCTCGCCATCACCCGCTCGATGGGCGTGGCGGAGCGGATCCAGGACCACCTCCAGCGCGATCCCGACACCGGCAACGGGTTCGCCGAGAGTCTCGGGCCGTTCACCGTCAAGATCAGCGGCTGTCCGAACTCCTGCGGCCAGCACCACGTGGGCGACGTCGGTCTCACCGGCCACCTGGTGAAGGACGCCGACGGCGTGGAGCGGCCCTACTACTCGATCCTCGTCGGCGGCGGGGTGGGGGAGGGGACGGCGCGGATCGGCAAGCGACTCGGGCGCTTCCCGGAGGAGCAGGCGCCGATCATCATCGCCGCGCTCGCGCACCTCTACGAGCGCGAACGGCAGCAAGGCGAGAGCTTTCCGGCGTTCGTCGACCGGCTCGGGAGCGGGCGGCTCGGTGCGGTTGCAGCCGAAGCCGTGCGCGCCGGAGCGCCGGCGTGACCGACGATCCCGGCGCCCCGCCCCCAGCAGCCGAAGCTCCCGCGAGCGATCGCTTCTACCGGGGCGTCATCACCCGGGTCTATTA
>VBLA01000124.1 GCA_005879245.1 Deltaproteobacteria bacterium | reverse complement strand
AGACGCTCGGTATGATCCCGGCTCGGAAGGGGCTCGCGCACCGTCGTCGTTCCGCGCGCGCGGAGGCCGGCCAGCAGGATGGCCGACTTCACCTGCGCGCTCGCCACCGGCGAGTGCCAGTCGATGGCGACGAGCGTCCCGCCCCGCACCGTCATCGGCGCGTGCCCGGCCGTGGTCTCGATGATGGCATGCATGGCCCGGAGCGGCTCCGCCACGCGCTCCATCGGGCGTCGACGGAGCGAGGCGTCGCCGTCCAGCACGACCATGCCCGCCCCCCCTGCTGCGAGGCCCGCCACCAGGCGCATGGTGGTCCCCGAGTTGGCGCAGTCGATCGCGACGCGATCTTTGACGCCGAGGTCGGGGCCCTGGCCGTGGATGCGGAGGGCACCGTCCTGTTCCGAAACCTGCGCCCCCAGGGTCTGCACCGCGGCGAGCGTCGCGCGCACGTCAGCGCCGCCGGGCACCCCGCTCAGCACCGTCGTCCCCTCGGCGAGGGCGCCGAGGAGGAGCGCCCGGTGCGCGATCGATTTGTCGCCCGGAAGATCGAGTCCCCCGGTGAGACCAGCAGGCGGCGGCGCGACACGCACCGGTCGGATCACTCCGTGCGCCCGAGGCGACGTCGCACCGCCTGCGCCAGCGTGAGGGCCGCTTCCAGCGCGGGCGCGTCGTCGGATGCGATGGCGCCCTCGAGCCGGTCGAGGGCGGCGCGAAACTCCCGGAGCGCGGCGACGAGGGCCGGTGCGTTCGCGAGCGCGATGTCGCGCCAGAGCTCGGCCGGGCTGCCCGCGATCCGCGTGGTGTCGCGGAAGCCACTGCCCGCATAGTCGAGCACCACCCGCCCGTCGACCTGCGTTCCGTCGACCGCCGCGGCCAGCGCGCAGGCGACGACGTGCGGCAGGTGGGAGGCGCGCGCCAGGAGCTCGTCATGTACCGCCGGCGGCATCTCCTCGACCCGCGCCCCGACACCCTCCCAGAGGGCGCGCACGCGGGCGAGGGCCGTGGGATCCGTCCCGGGGATGGGGGTGAGAATGCAGCGCCGTCCCTGGAACAGCTCGGCGCGGGCGGCGCCGGCGCCCGTGCTCTCGCTGCCGGCGATGGGATGCGCCCCGACCACCGGCCCCACGCCGGACCAGCGCGCCTCGAGGGCGCGCACCAGGCCGGCTTTCACGCTCCCGACGTCGGTCAGGATGGTGCCGGCGCGGGCGTGCGCGCGGAAGCGTTCGGCGAGCGCAGGACAGGTGCCGACGGGTACGGCGAGCACGATCGCGTCGGCGTCGGCGACCGCCTCGGCCGGATCCTGCGTGGCCCGATCGACGAGCCCGCGCTCGCGCGCCACGCGGAGGTTGGCCGCGCTCCGGCCGAACCCGACGACCTCGCCGGCGAGCCGGGCGCTGCGCACGGCGCCAGCCAGCGAGCCGCCGACGAGACCGACGCCCGCGACGGTCAAGCGCGCGAAGAGGGGTGTCAGCGCGTACCTCGCCGCCGCTCCCCGAGCACCGCGCCGAGGGCGTCGATGAAGCGGCGGTTCTCCTCGGGCAGCCCCACCGTGACGCGGACGTGCTGGGGGAAGCCGTACACGTCCATCGGGCGCACGATGACGCCGCGGCGGAGCAGCGCCTCGTACACCTGCCGGCCGGGTCCGACCTGTACGAGGATGAAGTTCGCGGCGCTCGGCACGTAGGCGAGGCCCATGGCCGTGAAGGCCTCGACCAGGTACGCCATGCCGGCCCGGTTCACGGCGAGCGTGCGCTGCACGTGTTCCTCGTCGCCGAGGGCGGCGAGCGCGCCGACCAGGGCGAGCCCGTTCACGTTGAAGGGCTGACGGATGCGAGCGATCGCTTCCACCACGGCCTGCGGCGCCACGCCGTATCCGATGCGCAGACCCGCCAGGCCGTAGAGCTTGGAGAAGGTGTGGAGCGTGATGATCGGCAGGGTACCGTCGCTCCGGTCCCGGAGGGTATCGGGGTACTCGGGGTCGTCGACGTACTCGGCGTAGGCATCATCGGCGACGACGACGAGGTGGCGGGGCACGCTGTCGAGGAAGGCCTGCCACGCGGCCCGGCGGTAGATGGTCCCGGTCGGGTTGTTGGGGTTGGCGAGGAAGACGACCCGGGTGCGCGGCGTGATCGCCTCGGCGATCGCCTCCAGGTCGTGCGTGAAGTTCCGCAGCGGCACGGAACGCGGCACCCCGCCGGCCGCCTGCACCACCAGCCGATAGATCACGAACGCCTGGTCGGACATCACCGCCTCATCGCCCATGCGGATGAAGGTGCGAACGACCAGCTCGATGATCTCGTTCGATCCGTTGCCGACGACGATCTCGTCGGCGGTCACGCCCAGGCGCGCCGCCAGGCGGCGCTTCAGGTAGAAGGCCGAGCCGTCAGGGTAGCGGTGCAGGTCCCCGAGCGCGGCCGTGATCGCGGCCAGCGCCTTGGGCGACGGGCCGAGCGGATTCTCGTTGGAGGCGAGCTTGATGGAGCCGTGGATGCCGAGGTCGCGCTCGAGCTCCTCGATCGGCATGCCCGGCGGATACGGCGTGAGCGTCCGGATCCATTCCGGGACGAGGCCGCGCAGGTCCATCACATCTCCGGGGCCGGCGCGGCCGGATAGGAGCCCAGCACCTTCAAGCGGAGCGCGCTTCGCTCGACCTCGACGAGCGCCTTCTGCACGCGACGCTCCTGGCGATGGCCCTTCAGGTCGAGGAAGAAGAGGTACTCCCACGGGCGTCCACGCAGCGGGCGCGACTCGATCTTGATGAGATCGATGCGATGGACCGCGAAGGGGCGGAGCATGCGGAAGAGGATACCCACCTCGTCGCGCACGCTGAAGAGGATCGAGGTCTTGTCGTCGCCGCTCGGCTGCGTCGCGTCGTCGTGGCCGAGAACCACGAAGCGCGTGAGGTTGCCTGGCTCGTCCTGGATGGCGCGTGCGAGCACGGTGAGCCCGTACGTCTCGGCGGCGGTCTCCCCTGCGATCGCGCCCGTGCCCGCTTCGTCGCGGGCGCGCTCGGCCGCGCGCGCGTTGCTCGTTTCCGCCTCGGTGGACACGCCCGGCAGATGCTCGGCGAGCCAGCGGCGGCACTGGGCGAGCGCCTGCGGGTGGGCGACGACACGCCGGAGATCGGCGAGCGTACCGTCGGGACGGGAGAGGAGGCAGTGGCGGATGGACAGCGAGATCTCGGCGCAGATGCGGAGGGGAGAATCGGCGAGCAGATCGAGCGTGTTCGCGACCATGCCCTCGGTCGAGTTCTCGACCGGAACGACGCCGAGATCCGCCCGCCCGCTCTCCACTTCATGAAACACCTCACCTACCGAGCCGGCGGCTCGGTACTCGGCCGCGGCGCCGAGTTGCTGGCGCGCGGCGAGGTGCGTGTAGGTCGCCTCGGGACCGAGGTATGCGACGCGCAGGTGTTGCTCGAGGCTGCGCGACGCCGAGATGATCTCGCGGAAGATGGCACGTACCAGCCGCTCCGGGAGCGGGCCCGGGTTGGCGCGCGCGAGACGCGCGATCACCCCCTTCTCCCGGCCCGGCGCGTACACGCCCGAGTTCGTCCGCGCCTTCTGCCGCGCGATCTCGAGGGCAAAGCGTGCGCGGCGGTTCAAGAGGCGCAGGAGCTGGTCATCGACCCGGTCGATCTGCTGCCGCAGCGCGGGAATCGAGCTCTTGCGAAGCATGCAGCGCTCGCCGCGGGATGTAGCGTGGGCCTGCCGCTTTTGCAAAGGGCGTGAGACCACGAAGGCGGGCGCATTCTCCTAGACCGCCGAAGGCGGGCGCATTCCCTTAGACGGGCGGGAGGCCTGTCCCGAGCTGCCGGTAGCGCGCGTAGCGGCGCGCCACCAGCGTGCGCGGTGCGGAGCGGCTGAGCGTCGACAGATGTCGCTCGACGGCACGGCCGAGGAGCAGGGCGGCGCGGACGGGCTTCCGGTGTGCCCCGCCGCCGGGCTCCGCCACCACCTCGTCGACGACGCCGAAGCCGTGGAGGTCGGTGGCCGTGAGGCGGAGGAGCGCGGCGCTTCGGGCAACGGCCGCCGGCGTCCGCTCGCGGAAGAGGATCGAGGCGCATCCCTCGGGAGAGAGCACCGAGAACCAGGCGTGCTCCTGCATCAGCATCCGGTCCGCCAGGCCAAGGGCGAGCGCCCCGCCGCTTCCACCCTCGCCGATGATCGTGCTCACGATCGGAACCCGCAAAGTCGCGAGGGTGCGGATGCACGTCGCAATCGCCTCGGCCTGCCCGCGCTGCTCGGCGTCGATCCCCGGGTAGGCGCCCTGCGTGTCGACGAGGGTGAGGACCGGTCGTCGGAAGCGCTCTGCCAGCTCGAAGAGCCGGACCGCCTTCCGGAAGCCCTCGGGTCGGGGCATGCCGAAGTTGCGAGCCACCTGCTCGGCCGTGCCGTGACCTCGCTGGTGGCCGACCACGACCACTGCCCGTCCGCGGAAGCGCGCCAGGCCGCCCACCACGGCGCCGTCGTCGCCGAAGCGGCGGTCGCCATGGAGCTCGACGAACTCCGAGCAGAGGAGACGCACGTAGTCGAGCGTCGCGGGCCGGTCGGGGTGACGCGAGAGCTGCACCCGCTCCCAGGGGGAGAGGCGCGCGAGGAGGGCCGTCTCGACGCGACGCCGGTCGCGCCGAAGCCGGCGCAGCCGGGCGCGGGCCCCCACGGCGAGCGCCCGGGCGATGTCGGCGTCGAGCGACGCGAGGGGCTGCTCGAAGTCGAGGTAGGTGGGTGCCGGTCGGCGGTCCGCGGATGCCATCACGGCGGCGCGGACGCGGGTCCGGCGTCGCCGCCGAGGAAGGCCTCGACCTCCGCCCCGATGCGCCGCCGCTCCTCCTCCGGGTGTCGCCAGACAATCCCTGGCTCCCGACGGAACCACGTGCGCTGGCGCTTCGCGAAGCGGTGCGTGGCGCGCACCGTGGCGGCGAGCGCCTGCCGCATGTCGAGCCGGCCCTCGAGGCAGGCGCGCAGCTCGCGATAGCCGACGGCCTGGAGGCCCGGGGCCGTCGCGGCGAGGCCACTCGTGGCGAGCGCGCGGACCTCGTCGAGAAATCCCGCGTCGACCATGGCGCGGGCACGAGCGGTGATGCGCTCCTCCAGCGGAGCGACGGGCCAGGCGAGGCCGATGACGAGTGGATCGTACGCTCCCGCGGCGAAGCGATGTCCCGCCTGCCACTCGGAGAGGCGCCGCCCGCTCACGAGCCCGACCTCGAGCGCTCGTACGATGCGGACGGCGTCGCGGGGGTGAACGCGCGCGGCGGTGGGCGGGTCGAGCGCTGCCAGACGACGGTGGAGCGCGGGCGTGCCTTCGGTCGCCGCGATGCGCGTCAGCGTGGCGCGGAGCCGTGGCTCGGCGGGCGGCGCCGGGCAGAGACCCCGCAGGAGGGCGCGCACGTAGAGCCCCGTCCCGCCGACGACGAGGGCGCGGCGGCCTCGGGCGTGAATGTCGGCCAGCGCCGCCTCGGCCGCCCGCCGGAAGCGCGCGGCGTCGAACCCCTCGTCGGGCTCGACCAGATCGAGGCAGTGGTGCCGTACGCGTTCCCGCTCGGCCACCGTCGGCTTGGCGGTCCCGATGTCGAGGCGGCGATACGCCTGTCGCGAGTCGGCGGAGACGATCTCCGCCCCGATGCGCTCGGCCAGCTCGATCGCGAGCGCGGTCTTGCCGCTCGCCGTCGGGCCGACGAGGCAGACGATGCGGGGGCGGCTCATCTCACCTGTGGAAGAGCCCTTCGAGCTGGGTCCGGGTGAGCGCCGCGGCCACGGGACGTCCGTGGGGGCAGTGAGCCACGACCTCGACGCCGTCCATGGCGACGAGGAGCGCCCGCACCTGCGCGTCGTCGAGTCGCTGCCCTACCCTGACCACGCTGTGACAGGCGACCGTCGCGAGCGCGCGGTCGGTCGCCCGGTCCGCCGCCACGCTCGTCCCCTCCTCGCTCAGCTCGGCAGCCACCGCGCGCAGGAGCGCGGCCACGTCCTGGCCGGCGAGCGCGCGAGGTGTCGTGCGGAGGAGGAACGTCCCCGCGCCGAATGGCTCCCCTTCGAGACCCGCAGCCTCGAGCGCGGTGGCGTGCTCGGCGAGGGCCGCGACCTGCGCCGGCGGGAGCTCGATCGTCTCGGGCACGAGCAGCGGGTCACGCGGCACGCCCTGCGTGCGCCGCTCCGCGTGCAGCCGCTCGTAGACGACCCGTTCGTGAGCGGCGTGCTGGTCGATCAGCACGACGCGTCCCTCACCTTCGCAGAGGAGATAGCCCTCGAAGATCTGACCGATGAAGCGGAGCGACGCAAATCCGCGCGGCGCCGGCCTCCAGAGGGGCAAGGCCGCCGGTTCGAGGGTCAGGGTAGACGTCGGGACGGAGCCGTATGCGGGCGGACGCTCACCGACCGCGGTCGGCTCCTGTCCCGGCGGAGCGGTGGGGGCGAGCGACGCCGTGAGCCGTGCCCGGAGGGCCGGCGCGACGAGCTGATGGATGGCCGCGGGCTGGCGGAAGCGCACTTCGAGCTTCGCGGGATGGACGTTCACGTCGAGCTCACCCGCCGGTGCGGCGAGGAAGAGCACGGCGATCGGATAGCGACCCCGCTGGACGAGCGACGCGTAGCCGTCGAGCACGGCCCGGAGCAGCACGCGATCGCGCACCCAGCGTCCGGCGACGGCGCCCACCGGCTCGCCGCCGATGCGCACGTAGGTCCACACCAGGCGTGCGCTGGCGAGCTGCTCACGGGGGGGTGCGACGAAGCCCGTGAGAGTGTAGCCGCCGTGCACTGCCTCGACCGGCACCAGCGCCCCGGCCCGCCCGCGCCCGAGCACCTGGACGAGGCGGTCGCGGAGGGCGCGGACCGGGGGGAGGGAGAGCACCTCGCGGCCGTCCTGTGCGAGCCGGAATCCGACGGTGGGACTCGCCACCGCGACGCGCGTCAGCAGATCGACCACGTGGCCGAGCTCGGTCGCCGCCGTGCGGAGAAACTTCCGCCGGGCGGGGGTCGTCGCGAACAGCTCGCGCACCTCGATCGTCGTCCCGGGGGCCGCGCCCGCGCTGCCCGCGGGCCGGTGTCCCGTGTCGTTGGCCTCGATCGCCACCGCCGTCGGATCGGCGGAGCGCCGGGTCACGAGCCGCACGCGCGCGACGGCGGCGATGCTCGGCAGGGCCTCCCCGCGAAAGCCGAGGGTCGCGATGCGAGCGAGCTCTTCGGCACACGTGAGCTTGCTGGTCGCATGGCGCGCGAAGGCGAGGAGCGCATCCTCGGGCGCCATGCCCTCCCCGTCGTCGCGCACGACGATCTGCTCGAGGCCGCCCCCGACAAGCTCGACCTCGACGTGGTGCGCGCCCGCGTCGAGGGCGTTCTCGACCAGCTCCTTCACCACCGAGGCGGGCCGCTCGATCACCTCGCCGGCGGCGATCTGCCCCTGCACGGCGACCGGCAGCAGGGCGATCTTGCGCACGCTAGGGGTCTGTCCGAGTAGTCATGGCGAGCGAAGCGAACGAGCCGAGAGGCGAGAGCGGGAAGCGCAGCGACGACCGACGAGGCGTGCCAAGAGGCACGCCGCAGGAGGGAGGAGCGAGCACCCCGCTCGCAGCCCTCGGATCGTTCGCTGCAGTCGCCATGCCTACTCGGACAGCCTCCTAGATCACGAAGCGCGCGTCCTTGCGCGCCAGCCAGGCCTCTACCTCGGCGCGGCTCGCCTCGAACCCCGGGCGTCCCATGAGCCCCCAGGCGAGGCGCTTTCCCTCCTCGACGCCGGGCTGCCCGAAGGGATCGATGCCCGCCAGGGCGCCCACGGCGACGGTCGCCATCTGGCAGAGGTAGAAGAGCTGGCCGAGGGTGAAGGCATTGAGGGCGGGAAGGGTCAGTGTGGCGCTCGGGCGACCCCGCTTGGCGAGCGCCAGCTCGGTGGCGCGCTGCTCGGCGTTCAGCAGCTCGCCGAGCGAATGGCCGCCCAGGTAGCCGACGCTCGCGAGGTCCTGGTAGGTCGCCGGCACGTCGATGTTCGTCCCGTGATCCTCGAGACGGAGGAAGACGACGGCCTTGTCACGCGGGCCCTCGAGGTAGAGCTGCAGCTGGGAGTGCTGGTCGCTCGTGCCGAGGGCGCCCACGGGCGTCTGTCCCCACTCGACCGTGCGGCCGTCGAGGTCGACCGCCTTGCCGAGGCTCTCGGCCCAGAGCTGGCAGAACCAGTCGGCGGTGGCTGCGAGTCGCTCGCAGTAGGCCATCAGGACGACGATCGTCTTCTGGCGGCTCGTCGCGAGCTGCCAGAGCAGGCCGCCCAGGGCGAGCGGTGGATCTGCCAGCGGCGTGGCGGCCGCCTTCGAGCGCTCGTCCATCGACGCCGCGCCCGCCAGGAGCTCCTCCACGTCGACCCCGGCGGCGGCGGCCGGGAAGAGGCCGACCGTGGTCAACACCGAGAACCGCCCGCCCACCGCGGCGGGAATCGGAAGGGCTCGGAACCCCTCGTCGTTCACGATCTGCCGGAGGGCGCCCTGCTGGGCGTCGCTGGTGACGAGGAGGTGTCGCTTGTAGTCGACGGCTCCGAGCTCGCGCAGCAACCGGTCGCGGACGATCAGGAACTGCGCCATGGTCTCTGCCGTCTCGCCCGACTTGCTGACCACGTTGAAGAGGGTGCGGCGGAGATCGAGCTGCTCGAGCAGCGTCCCGAAGGCCTCGGGGTCGATCGCGTCGGCGATGACGATGTGGAGACCGGAGGTCTGCCCGGGGAGCGCCGCACAGATGGCGCTCGCGCCGAGGGCCGACCCCCCTATACCGAGAACGACCAGCGTGTCGAACTCCTCCCGCGCCGCGGTGGCGACTTCGATCACGCGCCGGACGTCGTCGCGGTGGTACGGCAGGTCGGCGAACTCGAGACCGCCCGTTGCCCGTCGCGCGGCGAGCTCTGCCCGCACGCGACCGAGCGCCGGCTCGAGCGTCGCCAGATCCTCGGGCGCGACGCCGTCGGCGCCAACCGTCGCGGCCAGCAGTCCGTTCAGGTCGAGGCGGACCGCCATGGACTCCCGCCAGCGACGGCGCCGGTAGTTCGCCATCGTGCGCGGGGTGTAGCTGCGTCCCGCCGGGGGGTCAAGGCGCGATCGGGTTCCGCCCTCGCCCGCGCTGCGCTATCCTCGGCCTTCCGTGCCAGTCGCCAAGCTCGCCTCGGACGTGTCGATGCTCGGGGCGACGCTCGCCGTCCGCCGCGCCGCCGGTGCACGGATCGTCTTCACCAACGGCTGCTTCGACCTGCTACATCCGGGACACGTCCGCTACCTTGCTGCCGCGCGTGCCCTGGGGGACGTGCTCGTCGTCGGCCTCAACGGGGATGCCTCGGTCCGACGCCTGAAGGGTCCGGGCCGCCCGATCCTCAGGGCCGCGGAGCGGGTCGAGGTGGTGGCGGGTCTCAGCGCCGTCGACCACCTCGTCCTGTTCGAGGAGGACACGCCGCGCGAGCTGATCGCGGCGCTCGCTCCCGACGTGCTCGTGAAGGGCGCCGACTGGCCGAGCGAGGAGATCGCGGGACGCGATCTCGTGCTCGCCCGTGGTGGACGGGTCGAGCGTATCCCGCTCGTGCCGGGCGTCTCGACGAGCGAGATCATCCGTCGCATCCGCTCCAGGTCCTGAGGGTGCTCGCCCGGCTGGCCGCGTTCCTGCTCGGACTCCTCGCGGGCGCCATGCTCGCCATTGGGGTCGGGCTGGTGCCGTATTGGCAGGGGCTGCCGCCAGCGGAGT
>VBLA01000427.1 GCA_005879245.1 Deltaproteobacteria bacterium | reverse complement strand
GCTCCTCGAGGCGCAGCCGCTCCCCGGGCCGGAGCGCCAGGTCTGCGGCGAGGCCGGTCAGCGCGCCATCCCGAAGACCGTGTACCATCTGCTCGAGCGACAGGCCCTGCTCCACGAACCAATCGAGCAGGCCCAGCCGATCGGCCGCGTTCGGCGCCGCGGGGTCGTAGAGGCCGGCCGCCGCGAACTCTGCAGCGGTCACGCCGCGCGGAGCCCTTCGTGGCTGGCTCTCGGGCGTCACGAGACCGAGAACACCCCGCCTGCCAGCACCGCCTCCGCCTGCGCCACGACCTCGCGGACGACCTCACCCGCCGGCTTGATGTCGCGGAACCCTCCGACCCCCTGCCCCGCCGGAAAGCAGGTGGCCGCGGGATCCGCGTCGGCGGCATGGTACCGCATGACGCCCCGCTGGACCGAGACCATGATCTGGTCGGGAAAGGGTTTGATCTTCCGCGGGTCGGCCTCGTGCTCGGCGATGTAGGGGTTCTTCAGCGCACGGAGAGGCTTCCCCGTGTAGCACCGCGTCCGGACGGTCTCGTCCTGCTCGGCGCCGACCAGCGCCTCGCGGTAGCGTGCGCCGGCCGTGGCTTCCGGCGTGGCGATGAAGCGGGTCCCGATGACGGCGCCTTGCGCGCCGAGCGCCAGGGCAGCGATCACGCCCCGACCGTCGACGATGCCGCCCGCCGCGACCACGGGGAGCTTCACCGCATCCACCACCTGGGGCACGAGCGCAAGCGTCCCGATCTCGCCCGTGTGCCCGCCCGCCTCCGTACCCTGGGCCGCGACCACGTCGGCCCCGGCAGCCTCGGCCCGCACGGCGTGCTTCACCTTCCCGACCATCACCATGATCGTGATCCCGTGCGCATGCATCTCGACGACGTGCTTCTCGGGGACGGCCAGTCCGGCAACGAAGATCGTGACGCCCTCCTCGTAGAGCACCGGCAGGTGCGGCACGATCATCTGCGGGAGCGGCGCGAGGAGATCGACCGCGAAGGGCCGCGTCGTGAGTGCCCGGGTCTTGCGGATCTCCTGGCGCAGATCGTCGGGCGAGAGCGTGGCGGCGCCGATCACCCCGAGCCCCCGGCGTTCGACACCGCCGCGACCAGCGGGGCCATCGACACGCCCCCCATCCCCGCGAGGATGATCGGGTATTCGATGCCGAAGAGATCACAGATCGGGGTGCGGAGCGCGCGGTCGGCCACGGCGGATATTCCCTTGACAACCCAAGCCGTAGCACGCGAGGAAACCCCATGCCAGGGGAACGAACCCGGGTCCTGCCGGTGCTGGTCGGCGGCGGGCAGACTATCGATCGGGTGGGCGATCGGGCCGGCGACCCGGCGTCCGGTCGCGAGCCGCTCGCCCTCATGGAGGAGGCGGCCCGGCGCGCCGCCGAGGACGCGGGTAGCGACGGCCGGCTCCTGGGTGCGCTCGACACGATCGCGGTGGTGAACATCATCTCCTGGGACTACGGCAACGCCCCCGGCATCCTGGCCGAGCGGCTCGGCTGCCATCCGGCGCGCACGATCTACACGACGCTCGGAGGCAACACGCCGCAGACGCTCCTGAACCACCTCTGCGACGAGATCGCCGCCGGGCGGAGCGAGGCGGCGCTCATCGCGGGCGCCGAGGCGTTCAACACGCTCCGCGCCCTCGGGAAGAACGGCCACCGGCCCGCCTGGACGGCGGCCCGCCCGGCGCGCGGGGACGCGTGGGGTGATGCGCGGATGGGCATGAGCCCGCTCGAGCTGCGCCACGGGATCGCCAAGCCGGTCGTCGCCTACCCGATGGTCGAGAACGCCTTCCGCGCCAGGCGGGGTCTCTCGCTCGACGCGCACCGGCGCGAGCTCGCGGCATACTGCGGGCGCTCGGCGGCGGTCGCGGCGCGCAATCCGTACGCCTGGTTCCAGGACGGGAAGAGCGGCGAGGCGATCGCCACGGTGACGGCGGGGAACCGCATGGTCGGCTTCCCGTATCCCAAGTCCATGAACGCCATCCTCGAGGTGAACCAGGGCGCGGCGCTCCTCCTGCTCGCCGACACGGCAGCCCGGCGACTCGGGGTCGCCGCCGACCGCTGGGTCTACCCCTGGGCGGGCGTCGACGTGACCGAGCAGTGGTTCCTGCAGGACCGCGTCGACTACGCGAGCCTCCCAGGCGTCCGGCGCGCGGGAGCGGCGCTGCTCGAGACGGTCGGCCGCGGCATCGACGCGATCGCCCACCTCGATCTCTACAGCTGTTTCCCGATCGCACCCCGGCTGTCGGCTGCCATGCTCGGTCTCGCGCCCGACACCGCGCGGGCGCTCACCGTGACGGGCGGTCTGCCCTACTTCGGCGGCCCCGGAAGCAACTACGCGACGCACGCCATCGCGACGCTCGCCGCGCGGCTCCGTGCCGACCGGGAGAGCTTCGGCCTCGCGCACGCCCTCGGCTGGAACCTGACCAAGCACGCGCTCGCGGTCTACGGCGGCGCGCCGCCGCCACGAGGTTGGCAGCGCGCGGGTGGCGCGGCGCTCCAGGCGCACGTCGATGCCGAGCCGCACCCGTCCATCGTGGAGACCCCCGCGGGGCGCGGCACGATCGAGGCCTACACCGTGCTGCACGCACGCGGCGGGGAGCCCGAGCGCGGCTCGGTCATCGGACGGCTCGCCGGCGGCGAGCGCTTCCTCGCCGCTTTGCCGCGCGACCCGGGGCTGCTCGAGGCGATGGAGCAGGCCGAGCAGGTGGGTCGTGCGGGCACGCTCCGCCAGGA
>VBLA01000426.1 GCA_005879245.1 Deltaproteobacteria bacterium | reverse complement strand
CGCAGCTCCAGCGCACCTGGGCCGACTGCTACGGCTACATGCTGGTCGCGACGGGGCGGGCCGAGGTGGCGCTCGACCCCGTGATGGCGGTGTGGGACTGCGCGGCCATCCTGCCGATCGTCGAGGAAGCGGGTGGACACTTCACCGACTGGCGCGGCCGGCGGACGATCCACGGCGGCGAAGCGGTGGCCACCAATGGCGCGCTGCAGCGCGAGGTGCTGACACTCCTCGCGGAGTGAGTGATGGCGATCGGCATCACCCCGGCGAAGGCGACGCTCGACCTCGCCCTCTCGAATTCCTTCGGGTTCGGCGGTATAAATGCTGCACTCCTGTTCGCGAGAGCTGCATGAACCGCGCCTGCCTACACTGCGCGCTCGCCCGGGCGCTCAGCGCCGAGTCCCCGGGGCTCAAGTCCCTCGGGCTCGACGTGAAGCTCGGTCTCTCGGAGCCGGTCTTCCTGCCGCTTCCAGGTGGGCGGCTCTACCGCCGGCTCCGACGGCTGCTGCGCGACGCCATGGCCGAGGCGGCCCCGCCCGGTCCGGTCAAGCTCGCCGTGCTGAACCTGCCTGGCAAGAGCCACGTCGAGGTCACGGCCGCCTTCCCCTGCACACGGGGAGCGCGCGTGCTCTCGTGCGCCTTCCCGCAGCACGACCCCGCCGCGTTGCCCGCGGGGTTCGCCGAACACGTGAGCGGCGAGGGCTGAGGTCTCAACCCGCCGCCGCGCCCACACCCAGCACCGCGACCCTGCGAGAGCGGGCCATCCGGGCGAGCCGAGCGTCCGCGGTAGAGAGAGCGCACCCGTCGCGTTCCGCGAGGGCGAGATAGAGGCAGTCCGGAATCCTGTGCGCGAAATCGACGGCGAGGAGGAGGGCGATGCCAACCAGCTGCTCGTCGTCGGCCAGCCGGATCGTCCCCTGGCGCACCGCATCGAGCAGGGCCGTGAGCGCCGCCGCGGCCGTCTCCGCGCGTAGTTCGCGATCGGCGATCTTCCGGCGGAGGGCGGCAGCAGCTTCCACCAGCATCAGGCGCGGTGCCATCCATACGATCGGCCGATCCAGCAACGCCGCGGCCGCGTCGCTCGCCGGCTCGTCGACGACCCACTTCACGGCGACAGATGCGTCCACGACCGCCGACGTGACCGCCTCAGCCCCAGGCATCGCGTTCCTTTCGAATGAGGGCCGCGCTATCGGAGGCGCGGCGACTCTTCGCCCGGCGGGTCGCCGCACGGCTGGCCGCCGCACGCCGCGCGAATGCGTCTCGCCTCACCGTGACCGATTCGGCGAGCGCGCGTCGAGCCTCCTCCTCCATCGAGACTCCGTGCGTCTTCGCCCTCGTGCGCAGGACGCCGGCGACTCGTTCGTCGAGGTTCCGGATCTTGAACTCGGCCATCACAGGACCACTGTGGCACTGACCCCACATGGGGTCAACCAGAAGAGGCGTGGGCCCTGACCTCGGGTACTCTGGTTGGCGGACGCACTGGGCGGAGGAGTGCTCCGCGCGCGGAGCGCGCGGCCGAGCGAAGCGAGCGGGGAGTCGGGGGCCCCGGCGGGCTTTGCTCGCCGGGGGCGAGGGGCGGAGCCCCTCGCTGATTTAATACGGTCGCAGCGCCTGCATGAGCAGGCGCGGGTCGAGGCGACCGAGATCGAACTTCGTGACCCCGTGGGCGCGCGGGTTCGACTCCACTTCTGCCCAGTGCTGGAGCTCCTCCCCGCCCGGGAACCACGCCGGACGCTCCAGCGGCAACGGCTCCTCGGTGACGAACAGCTTGCCCTCGATCCCGTACATGCGACGGGCGTTCTCACCGAGGAGCTTCGCCTGCACGGTCTCCGGGGTGCCGGCAGCCACCATCTCCCGGATGGCACTCCACGAGTCCGCGCCGTCGTGGTGATACGCATCCGACGACCACACGCCCACGTCGGCGAAGCGATCCCACTGCCGGAAGACGGGCCTCTCGTCGGATTCGAAGGCGATGAAGCACTGCTGGGCGAAGGCCTCGCTCGGGAGACGATCGCTCTGCAGCGGACGCTCGTTGGCGTAGAGCTTGAAGAGGCGGTCCCAGTGCTCGAGGAGCTGCGGAAGCCAGGAGGCGTTCGACTCGAAGATCGCCATGCGGAGACGCGGGTAGAGGTCGAGCATGCCCGCGAGCAGCACCTGCGCGAGCCAGACCACCGCCTCGTAGACGAAGCTGAGGGTCTGCGAATCCACCATCCGCCCCCCGGCCTCCGCCCCGACGCCGCCGAGCGCGCCGCCCGTCCGGACGATCAGCTCGCCCGGTGAGGTCGCGTTGACCGGGGGCGTGGCCAGGAACATCCCCCGGCCGATCTCCGGGTTGTTCGCCGGAAAGGTGTGCATGCCGAGGACGATCCCCGTCTCCTCGAACGTCCGGAAGACGCGGTCCATGGTGCTGGTCGGGGCACCGCCCGTCACGCTCGGGAAGATGTAGTTCGGGTACTTGCCGCGCGCATCGATCGGTCGGACGAGCGCCACGCGGAAGTCCATCCCCGCGATCCGCTCGAGCTCCTGGCAGGTGTACGGGACGTTCTGCAGCGGGAGCCAGCCGGCGGGGAAGAGGCGGTCGGGCGCGGCGCTGCAGAAGTCCTTCGCCCAGTCGTTGTAGGCGCGGGCGAGCGCATACGCCGCGTCGACGTTCTCGATGAAGGGGTAGTTCATCACGAACATCGTCGGGATGATCATCACCTGGTCGATGCCCATGAGGTCCATCTCTTTGAGGCGTGCCTTC
>VBLA01000245.1 GCA_005879245.1 Deltaproteobacteria bacterium | reverse complement strand
CCCCTCGGGTACGGCGATGTGGCCCGGCTATCCGTTCCCGGCCGGCCAGATCAACGCCCACTGCGTGGCGACCTCGATGAAGGGCTTTTTCCAGGTCGACGGTGCGGTCCGCTTCAAGAAGGAGATCTCACACGTCGCCGGCTACACCGATGCGCGCGCCGAGGTTCACCCGTTCCCCGGCCGCGGCAGCGTGCCGCGGAACGCCTGGGTCGGCGTGAAGGTCGTGGTCCGCAACTCCAACGCCGACCGGTCCGTGCACATGGAGATCTGGATGGACCTCGGGGGCGATGGCACCTGGCAGAAGGTCACCCAGACCGACGACACCGGGGGCTGGAGGGCGACCGACGCGGGCATCGACGGCTGCACGGCCGCGCCCTTCCACTACAGCCCGATGCAGCTCATCACGTGGGCGGGACCCTGGGCCTTCTTCCGGTTCGACGACGTCTCGTGCGACATCAAATGGTTCAGCGTTCGGGAGATCGATCCGCTGCCGTGAGGCCCCGGGTCGCCCCTCAGTCGGGGTGGCGGCGGGAGGCGGCAAGCTAACCTTCGGCTCCAGAAACTCGTACGGACAGACCTTTCCCCCCGGGATTCGCGGAGGCATCAAGCCCTTCGACGCGGGGAGTTCTCTCCGGCTCCCGAGGCCATCGAGGAGTCGCGCGCGAACAATCCTGCCCGCCGTCCGGTGAGAATGTAGCAGTCGAGGACCGGCCTTCATCGTCCCGCCCTCCCCGTGGACGTCTCGCCGGCGGCCGGTCGCCCGGCGTCTCCGGAGGGCGCCCGCTCCGAGCCGGCCCGACGTGCGACTACGGCCGCGCGTACCCGGTGGATGAGCGTTGGAGAGACGCCAGGACCGAACACCTGCTCGCCCGGCCGTAGGCGAGTCGGCCGATGGCACATCACTTGCTGATGGCGAGTCCTCCCATTGCGCCCTTCCCTTTGCTTTGCGCTTTGCCGTGGATGTCGGCTACAGGGCGCGACGCCCTCATCCGCACCGCGCTTCGCCCTTAACGCAGAAGCTTTGGAAAAGATCTTGCAGCGGAACTCCAGGCAGGGGCTTGGAATAAGAATATCGCCGAGGCTGTGGTTGCTGCCTTGCGGCGCCACGCGGTTTGGGGGCGGGGATGACAAGGTGGATGCTGGTGGTTGGATTGCTGATGGGTGGTGTCGTAAGAGCACAGGCCGGCTATTCCGTGGTTGGAGTGGCAGAGAGCAGTGATGACGGGCATGTGGCCGCTAATACTCTTGATGGAGATATCTCTACTAGATGGTCTGCCTATGGCGAAGGGGAGTGGATCCAGTGGGACTTGGGGCAGGCGGTCCCCTTGTCCTCGGTCAAAATAGCCTTCTATAAGGGATATGGCAGAGTAGCGAGCTTCGATTTGTTAGTCTCGGATGGGTCAGGAGATGTGGCTCGAGCTTTCGTTGGGCTCCATTCCAGTGGAAAGACCAGTAAATTGCAGACGTTTAATTTTGGACAACAGCTTTCCGCGAGATACATTCAGTACGTTGGCCACGGGAACAATATCAATCCCTGGAATTCCTTGACCGAATTCAAAGCGCCGCCTCCCTCGATCACCGCGACTACCGTCAGTAGCACAACTACTACGACATTGACTGGATCGGCAACGTTCCCTTCTCAAGTATTGAATTTGCAAAATTGGAAGTTGACGCTGCCAATCGATGCAAACGGCGATGGAAAGGCAGATGAAATTGTGCAGCCCCAACTGGCGTCCTTCATTCTTGTGCCTCCGTTTTCTGTTAGCGATGGTGGTACTGGGGTGGTGTTCTGGGCAAATTGTGGCGGAGCTACCACTAGCGGGTGGGTATATCCTAGGTCAGAGCTGCGGGAAATGAATGGAGGCACTGTGGCTGCTTGGGGGACGGCAGACGGCCATGTGCATACAATGACGCTGCGCGAAGCCATAACGCATGTGCCAGACGTGAAGAGGGAGGTTGTTGCGGGCCAAATCCATGATTCACGAGATGATGTGATAGAGATAAGATACAGTCAGGATTATAAGGTGCCAGGGAGAAACTATCTATTCGTGGAGGCTAGTGAATCTGGTACCAGCAGGGATCTTGGGGCGCTGGATGACCACTATGTGCTGGGTATGCCCTTCGACCTTAAGATTGAGGCAGCAAATGGCATGATCACCGTCTGGTATAATGGCCTGTTAAAGGTGAGTTATCCGCGTACTAGCACGGGAGATTATTTCAAGGCCGGCGTCTACCCGCAGTCCAATACATCCAAAGGCGATCTGCCTTCGGCATATGGCGAGGTCGTGATTCATGATCTCGTTGTCACACATGAATAGTAGGAAGCAGGTATAACCGGGCGAAACCCCGCCCGATCTCCTCGAGAAGGAGATGACGGAGCCGTGGCGCGCCGGATCACCGTGCGGCGGCTGCGGGTACGTGGCCTCGAGGGGCCCTTCGAGAGCCGGATTCTGCCGTTGTTCGTGCGGCGCACCGAAGAGGTGGCTCCTCGCCGGCTGTAGCTGCACGGGCTCGCTGGAGGCGAGTTCGAGCTGGCGCCGCGCGGGTTGTCGGGTGAGGGCGCGCCGTGGTCGCCCTCCGCGATCGGGCGGCTGCGGGCGAAGTCGACGCTGGAGTATTGCGACGTGACGCGCGCAGCGGCTCGACCAGCTCGAGGTCGTGTACGCGTGGGGCGATCGGCTGTACCTGAGGGCGGGGCTCGAGGCCACGAAGGGCGCTGCTGCTCAAGGTAAACGGGAAGTCTCGCCTGATCTCGCTTACGCACGTAGTGAGGTGCCCTCCAGGCGATGGCACTTCGCTTGCGCGCTCGAGCACCTCTTTTTCGTTTGCGCCGGACACG
>VBLA01000244.1 GCA_005879245.1 Deltaproteobacteria bacterium | reverse complement strand
GAGCTCCTCCGGGAGTACTACGACACGATCGGCGCGGTCGTGAGCGCGTTCGGCGGCACGGTCAAGGATCTCGCCGGCGACGGCATCCTCTGCCTGGTCGGCGCGCCGATCCCCTACGCGGACCACGCCCGGCGGGCCGTCGACATGTCGCTCCGGATGCGGGAGCGCGGCGGGGAGGTCCTGTCCCGCTGGCGCGCCATGGGGCTCGATCTCGGCCTCGGGATCGGCGTCGCGAGCGGCTACGTCACGGTCGGCGTGCTCGGCGGCTCCGAGCGGCTCGAGTACGCCGCCGTGGGACCGCCGGTGAACCTGGCAGCCCGGCTCTGCGCGCGCGCCGAGTCCGGGCAGATCCTCGTCGATCAGCGGACGGTCGGGCTCGTCGGTGGGAGCGACCGCTCCCGGTTCGAGCGGCTGGCGCACGAAGAGACCTTGAAGGGCCTCTCGCGGCCGGTCGTGATCCACGAGCTGACCTCGTGAGGCGCGCTCGAGCGGGCGGCCAGGGGGTCTCGAGCGGCCCGGGGCGCACCGCGTTCCAGGCGTCGAACGCTTCACGGAGCGGGAGCCCGGCGCGGTCGTTGAGAGCCTCGACGATCTGCACGAGCAGTGCGGCGTCGCGTGGGAGCCGTTCTTCGTCATTCTCCGGGCGCCATCTTCTCGACATCCACCTCGAGCCGACGTGCCCCGACGAAGGGGAGTCGGAGAGACGCGGCTGGCCAGGTGCCGACGCCGGTGCTAGACACGGGTACCGCGAGAGCTGGCTCTCGCTAGATTTCTCCACGGAGGCGACAGCGCGAGGAGCCGCGGCCCGATGCTGGTAGCCGATCACCACTCGCAAGGCACCGACGCGCTCGGGCGGGAAGAGCACGCCAGCGTGCCACCCGGTCACCGCCACGGCGAGCAGGAATCGCGGGGCAGGGCGCTGGAGCCGGAGATCGAGACCGAGCTCGTCAAGCATCTCGTCGGGCAGGCCCCGACCGGCTTCGTGACCGGGACGCTGACGGTCGCGGCCGTCCTCCTCGTCCTGTGGAACGCCGCTCCCCGGGACCTCCTCCTGGTCTGGTTGATCTCGCTCGGGCTCCTGTCCCTTCCGGCGTTCGTCGTCGTGTGGCGATTCCCGCGCACCCCGCTCGTGCCTGGAAAGATCGCGTCATGGCGGCGGGCCCTGGCCGTCGCATACGGGCTTGCCGGCGTCGGCTGGGGCGCAGCCGCGATCCTCCTCTACCCGCGGGTGACGATGCCCTACCAGCTGTTCCTCCTGTTCATCCTGGGGGGGTCGGGGGTTGGCGGGATGGCCGCGCTCGCACCCGTTCGGGCGGCCTTCGTCGCCTACCTGACCGCGACGTTTTTCCCCATGATCGGCGCGCTGCTCGCCGGAGGGTCTCTCTCGAGCGTCGCGACGGGTCTCCTGCTGCTGACCTTCTGGGCGGCGACGATCGTGCTGGCGTCGGAGATTCGCGCTCTCCTCGTCCGCTCGCTCAAGCTGCGCTTCGAGAATCTCGGGCTGATCGACGACCTGCCGCGAGCGAAGGACGACGCGGAGGCGGCGAGCCGGACGAAATCGGTGTTCCTGGCCAACGTGAGCCACGAGCTGCGCACGCCGCTCGCGCTCATCCTCGGACCGACCCGGCGGCTCTTGACCTCGGGGGAGTGCGAGGAGGACACGCGTCGCGATCTCGGCACGATCGAGCGCAATGCGCAGGTGCTGCTCAAGCACGTGAGCGACCTCCTCGACGTCGCGAAGCTCGAAACGGGCGGAATGGAGCTCGATCGATCGCGCGTCGATCTCGTCGAGCTCGTCCGCCGTACGGTCTCGCTCTTCGAGGTCGTGGCGAGGGAACGCGAGGTCGAGCTCTCGGTCGAGACGTCGGAAGACGTGGCCCTGCTGGCCGATCCCGAGAAGCTCGAGCGCGTCTTGCTCAACCTGCTCTCGAACGCGATGAAGTTCGTGCCCGACGGTGGACAGGTGCGAGCCGGGTTGTGCGTCGAGGGAGATGACGTCGTCCTTTCGGTCGAGGACAACGGTCCCGGCGTCCCCCTGGCGTTACGCGAGGCGATCTTCGAGCGGTTCCGGAGGGGAGACGACAGCACCACGCGGCGCTTCGGGGGAACGGGCCTCGGGCTGACCATCGCCAAGGAGCTCGTCGAACGCCACGGTGGCCGCATCGAGGTCGGAGACGGCGCGGACGGCGGCGCCTTGTTTCGGGTGAGGCTACCGCTTGCGCCCGGGGCCCCAAGCGGCGTGGCGGCCCGTGTCTCTACGGCCGATCCAGCGGTTCGACATGCGCTCGACGAGGTCGCGCGGCAGACGGTGGCGGAGCTGCAACCTCGAAGCGAGCCGGCCGTCGCGGTCCGCGGGAGCGGCAGCGGAGGTCTCATCCTCGTGCTCGAGGACAATCCGGAGATGAGCCGGTTCCTGGTCGATTGTCTCGCGCCAGACTACCGGGTGGCGACGGCTTTCGACGGTCGTCAGGGGCTGGAGCGGGCGCTCGAGCTGCGGCCGGACCTGATCCTGAGCGACATCATGATGCCGGTGATGGGGGGCGACGCGCTCGTGCCCGAGCTGCGGGCCCACCCCGAGCTCGGGGGCATCCCGATCATCGTGCTGACCGCGAAGGCCGACGACGAGCTGCGCGTCCGGCTACTCCGCGAGGGGGCGCAGGACTTTCTCACCAAGCCCTTCGCCTCCGAGGAGCTGCGCGCACGGGTAGCCA